>CAZLEU010000152.1:0-5565 GCA_964558625.1 uncultured Flavobacterium sp. | reverse complement strand
TTTTTTTGGGAAAATAAAATAAAATCCAACTAAAAAAAGCAATCCAATAGTTTGCCAAATAATTCCGTTATTTACTCTTTGAGAAAGTATTTTTAAAGCAAAAAGTAACGAAATCCCAAGAGAAAAAGTAAGACCAAGTTTAAGTAATTGAAATTCTAAGTCTTTAGAAGCCTCTTTTTCAATTCCAGTGATGATAATGGTTGCTGTTGCAAGTGACATTAATAAAACTAATGGATAATTGTAAAAAAGCTTTTTTATTTTTTCTAAAATAGCAATAAATTTTGCGTTCATTTTTATGATTTAGGAATTAAGTTCAATATGTTTTACAATAATATCCGTTGCGCCTTTATTCATTTGTACAAATGTAGAACAAATGTGTCCTTTTTCATGACGAATGTCTTCGTTGTTAATCAACAAATCGAATGAGTCGTTTAATTCATTTTGATTAGAAATTGATATACAGCCTTCTTGATGAACTAATGCACTAGCTTCGGCAAAATGGGAATAATTTGGTCCAATAATAATAGGAACACCAAATGTTGCGGGTTCTAAAATGTTGTGTACTCCAGGATTTCCAAATCCGCCACCAACATAAGCAATATCGGCACAGGAATAAATTTTGGTTAAAATTCCGATAGTGTCGATGATGAAAACATTGAAGTCGGCTAATTTGTTTTTCTGAACGTGTTTCATAATCTCATCCTTTTCCGAAAATAGAACGGTTGATTTTGTAATTTGAGATTTGAGATTTAAAATTTGCTCAGTTTTTATATTGTGTGGTGCAATGATGAATTTTATGTTATTGGGTGCCGTGTTAATATACTTTACCAATAAATTTTCGTCTTTTGGCCATGAACTTCCTATTACAACAGTTATGGTCTTTTCGTGTGTATTCGGGGGATTTTTAAATTGTTCTATAAAGTCTAACGAATTGTCTCTTTCTAAAATTGAAACTACTCTGTCAAAACGAGTGTCGCCAGAAATTTTTACATTGTTAAAACCAATCGTTTGAATCAGTTTTTTAGAGCTCTCATTTTGTACAAAAAAGAAATCAAATGTTTTTAATGCGTTTCTGTAAAAACCACCGTACCATTTGAAAAAGGCTTGCTTTTCTCTAAAAATTCCTGAAATTAGATAGGTTTTTATTCCTAGTTTTTTGAGTTCATTCAGATAATTGGGCCAATATTCATATTTGATAAAGAAAACGAGTTCTGGGTTAATGGTTTTGATGAATTTTTTTACGTTTGATTTTGTGTCTAGTGGTAAATATACTGTGGCATCGGCGATGGTATTGTTTTTTCGAACTTCGTAGCCAGATGGCGAGAAGAATGTAACTACTATTTTGTGATTAGGAAATGTTTTTTTTATTTTTTCAATAACAGGTAATCCTTGTTCGTATTCACCTAATGATGCGGCGTGAAACCAAATAGTGGCATCTTTTGGATTGAGTTTGCTCTGTAAAATGGGAAAAACTTCTTTTCTTCCATTCACAAAAAGTTTCATTTTTGGGCTAAAAAAAGACAAGAATTTTATTGCTTGTGATGCGAAGAGAAGTAGTAAGTTGTATAGAAAAAACATTGTTTAATTTTTTGTTTAACCACATAGAAATCTAGATTATGGCACCCAAAAAAAGGAGTTTCCCTTATATGGAGCTTTCATAAAAGCTATGTGTTTAAAAATAAATAATCTTGCTAAATTAAGATTTTTTGCTACAGGTTGAATCGATTTTGCAGACTTTTAATAACAAACTAGTTTTGAAACTTTGAATTTTGTAAAAGACAAATCCTATCTAGCCCCGACAGAAGCGGCATCTTGTATAGCGAATGGCGGGAAAATGAAAACCAAAAAAAGCCCAAGCCATTCGCTTCAAATAATTAGAAAAAGTTTACTTTTGTAGCTCAAATTTTTTTTAAAATGAAAAAACTACAAATGGTTGACTTAAAAGGTCAATACGAAAAAATAAAAGAGGAAGTCAATGCCTCAATTCAGGAAGTTTTAGAGACGAATACTTATATAAATGGACCTTTAGTTCATCAATTTCAGAAAGATTTAGAAGATTATTTAGGTGTAAAGCATGTAATTCCATGTGCAAATGGAACAGATGCCTTGCAAATTGCCATGATGGGATTGGATTTAAAACCTGGTGATGAAGTAATTACTGCCGATTTTACGTTTGCTGCAACTGTAGAAGTGATAGCTTTGTTGCAATTAACGCCAGTTTTGGTAGATGTGGACATGAATAATATGAATATTTCGCTAGACGGAATTAGAAAAGCGATCACACCCAAAACCAAAGCGATTGTACCTGTACATTTATTTGGTCGTGCTGCTAATATGGACGCAATTATGGAAATTGCCAATGAGCATAATTTGTATGTAATAGAAGACAATGCGCAAGCAATAGGAGCAGATTATACCAACAAAGATGGCGTTAAAACGAAAGTAGGAACGATTGGTCATGTGGGTGCAACATCGTTTTTCCCTTCTAAAAATTTAGGATGTTATGGTGATGGAGGAGCAATTTTTACAAACGACGATAAGTTGGCTCATACATTGCGCGGAATTGTAAATCACGGAATGTATGAAAGATACCATCACGATGTAGTAGGAGTGAACTCACGTTTAGATAGTATACAAGCTGGTGTTTTGAAAGCAAAACTACCGCATTTAGATACCTACAACAAGGCACGTCAAGATGCTGCAAGAAAATACAGTTTGGCTTTAGGTGCAAATCAGAATATTTGGGTACCAACCATTTGTGAGACTTGTGATTGTCATGTTTTTCATCAGTATGTTATTAGAATTAAGAATGGAAAACGTGATGGATTATTGGCACATTTGCAAGAAAAAGGAATACCATGTGCAATTTATTACCCAATTCCATTGCACAGTCAAAAAGCATATGCAGATTCTCGTTACAAAGAAGAAGATTTTCCAGTAACAAATCAACTATGTAAAGAGGTTATTGCCTTGCCAATGCACACTGAATTGGATGATGAGCAAATTAAGTTTATAACAGATACAGTTTTAGAATACGTTAAATAGTTATGAGTCTCAGTTTTGTCTCATAACAGTAACTGAGGCTGCAACTGTCAACTAAAATAAATATGAAAATAGTAGTAACAGGAGGTTTAGGTTTTATAGGTTCGCATACCGTTGTTGAATTACAAAATGTGGGTTTTGAGGTTGTAGCCATAGATAATTTATCCAATTCATCAGAAAGCGTTTTGGATGGAATAGAGAAAATTACGGGTAAAAAACCAATTTTTGAGAAAATGGATTTGCGTGATAAAGCATCGGTTCAAAATTTCTTTAAAAAACACCATAATGTTGATGGAGTGATTCATTTTGCTGCATCAAAAGCGGTTGGTGAAAGTGTTGAAAACCCATTGTTGTATTACGAAAACAATATCAATGCATTAGTATATGTACTTCAGGAATTGAAGGAGTTGCCCAATGCAAATTTTATTTTTAGTTCATCGTGTACAGTGTATGGTCAAGCCGAAAAAATGCCAATAACAGAGGATGCTTCTGTGCAACCTGCAGCTTCACCATATGGAAATACAAAACAAATTGGAGAAGAAATTATTACCGATGTTGCAAAAGTTACCAATATTAATTCAATTTTACTAAGATATTTTAATCCAATTGGTGCGCATCCTACTGCTGAAATTGGAGAATTACCACTTGGTGTACCTCAAAATTTAGTGCCTTTTATTACACAAACAGCTATAGGAATGCGCGAGAAACTCTCTGTTTATGGTGACGATTATCCAACACCAGACGGAACAGCAATCCGTGATTATATTCATGTTGTCGATTTGGCTAAAGCCCACGTTATCGCAATGCAACGTTTGTTGAACAAACAAAATGTAGAAAAAGTAGAAACCTTCAATCTAGGAACAGGAACGGGAAGTTCTGTTTTGGAGGTTGTTACTGCTTTTGAAAAAGTTTCTGGACAAAGATTAAACTATCAAATTGTGGGCAGAAGAGAAGGCGATATTACATCGGCTTATGCCAATACTGATAAAGCCAACGCTGTTCTAGGTTGGAAAGCCCAATCAACTTTGGAAGATAGTTTGGCAAGTGCTTGGAAATGGGAACAGAAGATTAGAAAAAAATAAACGGTTTAAGATAGTAGTTTTTGCTGTTTAAATATAATCATATACCTCAAATTTTATTATAGAGGAAACCTTCATAACATTTGTAATTAAATGACCAATCCAAAACCCGATTTAAAGTTAGTTTTTTCCTTAATAATTGTCGGGATAGTTTGGGGAACCACCTATTTGGGTATTCGTGTTGCAGTTGAGAGTATACCACCTTGGTTTATTACCTCTATTCGTCAAGGAATTGCAGCATTGCTAGTTCTTGGAATTTTACTTTACAAAAAACAATTGTCTTGGATTGGTTGGAGTAATTTGAAATTTCAGTTGATTCCTTCCTTGTTGATGATTGTTATTGCCAACGGCTTTACTACTATTGCAGAACAAACATTACCAAGTGGTTTGACATCAATAATGAGCGCACTTTCGCCAGTAATTATTTTTATTGGGGGTATTCTTTTTGGAGTTGAAAAGCCTAGATTAAAAGGTTTAATAGGCGTTTTATTGGGTTTTCTCGGAGTAGTTTTTATTTTTAGAAATGGATTAGATGATATTTTAGATCCAAACTATAAAACAGGAATGTTGTTTTTGTGTATTGCTATTTTGAGTTGGTCGGCAGGAACAGTTTATTCCAAAAAACATACACACAAATCCAACAATATTTCACTAAATTTGTTTTACCAATTTTCAATTTCTTCTTTAATACAATTTGTTTTAGCTTTTATATTTTCATCCAATGCAACTATTAGCAGTTGGAGTTTACGAAGTATTTTGGCGGTTTTATATCTAGCTATTTTTGGATCTGTTTTGGCTTTTTTCTGTTATCATTATGCTTTAAAAAGAGTAACAGTACTCCAAGTTTCTATACTTAACTATGTTAATACAATTATTGCCGTTTTCTTAGGTTGGTTGTTACTCGATGAAGTGATTACTATAGATTTTATAGTAGCAACAGTTTTAATTATTTTGGGTGTTTTTATAATCAATTACAAGAAAAAGTAAAATAAAAAACCCAAACCTTTTGAGTTTGGGTTTAGATTTTTTTTAGAAGAAAATTATTTTTTAACTTCTTCTTTTACAGCTTTAGCACCAGCTTCTACTTTGTCAGCAGCAGTTGCAGCAGCATCTTTTACAGCATCAGTTGTAGCATCAGCAGCGTTTTCTACAGCTTCACCTGTTGCAGTAGCAGTTGAGTCAACAGCGTCAACAGCACCTTCAGCAGCAGCATCAACTTCAGTTCCTACAGCTTCTGTAGCTTCTTCTACTTTATCTTGTGTAGCTTCTTTACAAGAAACTACTAATAATGATGCAACTAAAGCTAAACTTAAAAATACTTTTTTCATGGTTAAATTGTTTTTGAATTAATAATTGATTTTAATTTTCGATTTAGACATAACAAATTAAATGCCAAACTTTATTTTTTAACAGATTCTTTTATTTTTTTTGCACCTTCTTCTAC
>CAZLEU010000151.1:0-5583 GCA_964558625.1 uncultured Flavobacterium sp. | reverse complement strand
TCAAAATAATTACTGCCAAAGCACAGGATATAGCAACAGCAACAGCTGCTAGGTAAATAAAATTGCGTTCGGACAAAATGGTTTTTGCCAAGAAAAATAAGGATTCTAATTGGCGGGTAATTTTTCTAAAAAATAATTGAAGAACTACTGACTTTCTGTTTGGCATTGTGAACTAATTTCAAAAGTTTACAAATATAGGTTATTTTAAATTTCTCAATGCTTCACGTTGACTTAAAGGTTTTAAGTTGGTCGAACTCACGTATTCCCTAACACCAGTTGGATTAAAACGACTATAATCTCTTAGTGCCCATCCAATCGCTTTTTGAATAAAGAACGCTTTTGATTCTTTGTGTTTTTCGCATTCGGATTTTAGTAAATCAAAATTGGTTTTTTCTTTATAACTCAATTGAAATAGAATTGCACTTCGATTCAACCACATATTTTCTGAACTCGAAAAACGGTCAATAACACCATAGGTTTCATCTGGAAATTGTTGCAAATAACCACCCAATAAATATTTAGCCACAACATCAACCGAGTCCCACCAAGAACTAGTAATGATTAAGTCTTCGATTAATTTTACATCTTCTAAAATATAATTTTTCTTGAATTCCTTTACCAGTAAGTCTATAGCACATTGGTGAAATTCGCGTTCTTTTTTATGAAATAATTCCCAAGCAATGTTTCTAAAATCAGATTTGATTTCGGCTTTATAAAGTGCATAATTGGCTTTGAAAATACTTCTTCTTTCTTCGGTCTTAATTCCTAAAAAAGAGAAATTATTTTTCATATAATTTTCCATCGGAATGGCCAATTCTCGATTGGCTTTTTGATGTAAATCGTTTTCTAAACTTTGTATGAAACTCATTCTAATTCTTTTAATTTTTCTTCACAATGGTATCGTAATTCTTCAAAAAACAAAGTGAATTCTTCTTCAAATTCGGTGTAATACTTTTGTACTTCAACAATCGCTTCGTGCATGTTAACTCTATTTTGTGTTCGGTGGTCCATTTGAAATAAAATCATTTCTAATCCTGCCAATGTAGCATAACTAACCAACCAATTTCTTGTCATCATATAGGGTACCATCCCTTTGGTTTTTTCTGTTAGAATATTGTAATTATCTTGAAGTAATGTGTAGAATTCCTCTGCATAATCTTCTAATTTTTCGGTTGAATAAGCATACCAATTTTTTGCCAAAAAATGATCATAAACAATATCCATAATTACACCAGAATAATGACCATATTTTTCGTGTAAACGATGTTTGCTCTTTCTGTATATTGGGTGTGCATCTGTAAAAGTGTCAATATATCGGTGTAACAAAATGCCTTTTCGTATAGTATCGGGGTAATCTAAATATGAATTTCCGCGAACACTATCGGCCATAAAATTCCCAATTTTAAGCAAATCATTATTTCCAGAAAGATATATGTGAGCAAGGAAATTCATGGACTAGTTTATGAGTTTATATGTTTTATGAATAATTGTGTTGTAAATATATAATTTTTAAATCACAATTATTTCTTATATTTTTGTTACTAATATTCACATTAGTTTAAATAGTTTGCGATTGCTTCTAAACTTTTAAACTCATAAACTAAAAAAAATGACTTTAATCAAATCTATATCAGGCATTAGAGGAACAATTGGTGGAAAAGTAGGGGATAATCTTACTCCTGTTGATGCTGTGAAATTTGCTTCGGCTTATGGAACTTTCCTTAAAAACAATAGCTCAAAAGAAAAATTGACCGTCGTAATTGGTCGTGATGCAAGAATTTCGGGTTCTATGATCCACAATTTGGTTCAAAATACACTAATCGGATTAGGGATAAATGTTATCGATTTGGGACTTTCAACGACACCAACAGTTGAAGTGGCAGTTCCTTTGGAAAAAGCAGATGGTGGCATCATTTTAACAGCTTCTCACAATCCAAAACAATGGAATGCATTGAAATTACTAAATGAAAAAGGGGAGTTTTTAAACGGTGCTGATGGAGCCAAAATACTTGAAATTGCAGAAGCAGAAGCATTCGATTTTGTAGATGTAGATTCCTTAGGCGAAATTACCATTAACGATTCATATATGGATATTCATATTGATGAAGTATTAGAATTACCTTTGGTTGATGCCGATTTGGTAAAAACGAAGAACTATAAAGTAGTTGTTGATGCTGTAAATTCTACTGGCGGAATTGTAATTCCAAATTTATTAGAACAAATGGGAGTTGAAGTAGTAAAATTATACTGCGAACCAAACGGTCATTTTCCTCATAATCCAGAACCATTAAAAGAACATTTAGGTGACATATGTAAATTGGTAGTCGAAGAAAAAGCCGATTTCGGTATCGTAGTCGACCCAGATGTTGACCGATTAGCATTTATTTCTAACGATGGCGAGATGTTTGGTGAAGAATACACTTTGGTAGCCATTGCCGATTATGTTTTGAGTAAAACACCAGGAAATACAGTGTCCAATATGAGTTCGTCTCGTGCTTTGAGAGATATTACCAACAAACACAATGGAAGTTACCAGGCAAGTGCTGTTGGCGAAGTAAATGTGGTGGAATTAATGAAGAAAACCAATGCAATTATTGGGGGTGAAGGAAATGGTGGTATCATTTATCCTGAACTGCATTACGGAAGAGATAGTTTGGTAGGAGTGGCGTTGTTCTTAACCTATTTAGCAAATCAAGAGAAAACAGTGGCAGAATTACGTGCTAGTTATCCACAATATTACATGAGTAAAAACAAAATTGAATTAACACCTCAAATAGATGTAGATGCCATTTTAGTTGCCATGACCGAAAAGTACAAAAACGAAGAAATCAATACAATAGATGGTGTAAAAATTGACTTTGCTACTGAGTGGGTGCATTTAAGAAAGTCAAATACAGAACCAATTATCCGTATTTATACCGAAGCTCCAACACAAGCAGAAGCCGATACATTAGCATTTAGAATTATTGATGAAATAAAAGCGGTAGCGGGAATTTAATCAACTTTTACTAAGCTAAATCAAAAAAGTCATTCTAATTACAGAATGACTTTTTTTTTAACAAATCAAATTAACCAAAATTAAAAGCAATAACTATTTTCGGCTACTAATTTTGCAGTAATGGTTTCTCTCAATCCTACAATATTAGGCATGTTGGTATATTTTGTAAAACGTCTTAATCCCATAAGCATCATACGTTGTTCGTCGCCTTCGGCAAAAGAGATGATACTTTCTTTTCCTCTTGCGGCAACGATATCTACAGCTTTGTATAAGTATAATTTGGCCATAGCAATTTGCTCTTGCGCTTTGGCTTCGCCTTCTTTTTTAGCTAGTTTTTCTGTTCTCAAAATGGTGCTTTCTGCCATGTAAATCTCAATCAACATGTCGGCAGCAGCCATTAGTAATTGCTGGTGTGCATCTAAATCCATTCCGTATTTTTGAACGGCAGCACCAGCTACCATTAGGAATGCTTTTTTCAATTTGCTTACCATTTCTTTTTCTTCCGAAAATAACTCAGAATAATCTGGTGTGTCAAATGATGGAATCCCCATTAATTCTTCTTGTACTTTCATAGCAGGTCCAAGTAAATCAACATGACCTTTCATGGCTTTTTTGATTAACATTCCAACCGATAACATTCTGTTGATCTCATTTGTACCTTCATATATACGAGCAATACGAGCATCTCTCCAAGCACTTTCCATAGGTGTGTCTTCTGAGAATCCCATTCCACCATAAATTTGAATTCCTTCATCAGCGCAGTTTTGAACGTCTTCTGAAACGGCTACTTTAAGAATAGAACATTCTATAGCAAACTCTTCTACACCTTTCAATTCAGCTTCTTGATGACTAGCTCCTTCAGCTTCACGAATTTTGATACGATTCTCAATATCTTTGGCGGCACGATACGTAGCACTTTCACCTGCATAGGCAGAAGTTGCCATTTCGGCTAACTTGTAACGAATAGCTCCAAAAGAGGAAATGGGAACATTAAATTGGACTCTTTCATTAGCATAATTCACAGCATTAGACGTTACACGACGTTGAGCATCTAGACAAGCAGCTGCCAATTTGATACGTCCAACATTCAAGGCATTCATGGCAATTTTGAAACCTTCACCACGAGCAGCCAACATATTTTCGACTGGAACTTTGGTTTCATTAAAAAATACTTGACGAGTAGAAGAAGCACGAATTCCCAATTTATGTTCTTCTTCATTCATCGTGATTCCATTGTTTGAATCATTTTCTACAATGAAACCAGTGATGTTTTTATCATCTTCAATACGGGCAAAAACAATGAATAGTGAACAAAAACCAGCATTAGAAATCCACATCTTTTGTCCAGTGATTTTATAATGCGTTCCATCTTCAGAAAGAATGGCTTTTGTTTTTCCAGAATTGGCATCACTTCCAGCACCAGGTTCTGTTAAGCAATAAGCCCCAAACCATTCACCAGAAGCCAATTTTGGTACGTATTTTTGTTTTTGTTCTTCAGTTCCATATAAGGTAATTGGCATCGTTCCAATCCCAGTATGTGCGCCAAAAGCTGTTGAAAACGAACCCGTCGCACCCGAAATATAATCGCATACCAAACACGTATCTACAAATCCCATTCCCATGCCGCCATAATTTTCAGGAACAGCAACACTTAAAAAGCCCATTTCTCCCGCTTTTTTCATCATCTCTTCTGTAAAAGCATAGTCTTTGTGTTCAAATCGGTCTTTGTTTGGCCAAATTTCTTTATCAACGAATTCTTTAACGCTATCGCGCATCATGATTTGCTCTTCTGAGAAATCTTCAGGTGTAAAGACATTTTCACATTTGGTTTCCTTAACCAAAAATTGTCCGCCTCTTGTTATATCTTCCATGGTTTTATGTTTTTTAATTTAAATAGTTTATTCACAATTTTGTCATTCCGTAGGAATCTCATCAAGTTATTCCTCTATGATTATGATATTCCTCCTTCGTCGGAATGACAAAAAGCGGAGGAACCAATTTAATTACAATAGCTCGTATATACCCGCAGAACCTTGACCAGTTCCAACACACATACTTACAATTCCATATTTGGATTTTCTTAATCGCATTTCGTCGAATAATTGAACCGATAACTTGGCACCTGTACAACCTAGTGGGTGTCCAAGTGCAATTGCACCACCATTTACGTTTACGATATCTGGATTCAAACCTAATTCTCTAACAACAGCCAAGGATTGTGATGCAAAAGCTTCGTTTAATTCGATTAAATCAATATCATTTAAAGATAAACCAGCTTGTTTCAATGCTTTCGGAATGGCTTTTACTGGACCAATTCCCATAATTCTTGGTTCTACACCAGCAGACGCAAAATTCACCAATCTTGCGATAGGAGTAACTCCTAATTCTTTTACCAATTCTTCACTCATGATTAGTACAAAAGCAGCACCATCACTCATTTGAGAAGAATTTCCTGCAGTAACCGAACCATCGGCAGCAAATACAGGCTTAAGTTTTCCTAAAGCCGCAATATTCGTGTCAGCTCTTGGACCTTCATCTTTATTTACAACATACGATTTGGTTTCTTTTTTACCATTTTCATTGAT
>CAZLEU010000150.1:0-5682 GCA_964558625.1 uncultured Flavobacterium sp. | reverse complement strand
CAATTAATATGATTGCAAGATTAAATAATAATGGAACATTAGATACTTCTTTTAATGTTAGTTATCCTTTGCCAACCACTTTTAACAGTAACAATACAATTAGAACTTTTTTAATCCAAAATGATGGCAAAATTGTTATTGGAGGTGATTTTGAAATTTCAATATGTGTACTAAATGAATATCCATCTGGTAATTGCGTAGGAAGTCTAAATTTTAATAAAATTGCAAGACTAAATTCAAACGGTACAATTGATGCAACTTTTATGAATAATGCACCATCAACTGAAGAACCAGGTAGTTATGGTTTTAATCGATCTTTTACATACAATGGAGTAACTAGTAATATAGCTAAAGTATTTACAATTACACAATTGTCCAACAATAGAATTTTTATAGGTGGAATCTTTGATAATTTTTCTTCTGTTTTTACTAGTGGAGCTGTAAATTGCATATCTATTCTAGATTCTAATGGTAATTTAGATACTACATTTAGCCCTGCAATTGGTCCAAATAGTGGAGTTCATGCTTCTTTAGTTGAATCAACGGGAAATATTGTTTTAGTAGGTGATTTTTCAAAATATGACAATATTATTAATAATGGGATAGTAAGAATTTCACAAACCGGAATTGTTCAAAGACCAGTATTTGAAAATAATGAAGTAAGCACTGGCAAAGAGTTTTTAAAACAATCTGAATTAATAAATAGTGAAATAACTATTTATCCAAACCCGGCTGCAAATGTTGTCAACATTTTATCAAAAAATAACGAAATTAATTGTGTTTTCATGACAGATGTTAATGGTAGAACTGTTAAAAATGTAAACATTGCTAATGCAACTGAAGCTCAAATCAATATTTCTGATTTAGCTGCTGGTGTTTACATAATGAAAATTACTTCAAACGAAGGAATAATAACTAAAAAGATTATAAAAAAATAATTTTTTTAATTTAAAACCTCTAATTTTAAATTAGAGGTTTTTTATGTAATTCATTTAACATTTTGTAGGTTTGCAAAAATTATAAAAATACTATTATGAAAAAACTTTTACTTTTATCATTCGTAACATTTGGATTCGCTGCTAATGCACAAAGTCTTTTAACCGAAGACTGCTCTTTATTAACAGTTGGTGATGTTGGAACTGATTTGACAGGAGCAACTGAAGGACAAGGTGGTTGGAGAGTTTTTGCAACTTCTGGAACGGCATTATCAAATATGGCTGTTATTAACATGGCTGGAACTTATGGAAATGCTTTTCAAATTACTGGTTCTGAAACAGTAAATACAGCAACTGTTTCGCAAACAAGATACATTTACAACGAAACAATTGCAGATACTTGGGCAACTAGAGATGTAGGTAATGAAATAGTTCAAGTTTCTTGTGATTTTTTTACTGGACCTGTTTCTACAAGTAAAAATACACAAAGGATTACCCTTTTTGACCCGACAGGTACTAAATTTCTTGGAGGTATGATGGTTACAATGGATACTAAAGTTGTTACAGGATTATCAAATTACAATAATGCAGGTACTATTGGTAATTATTCTTTCGGTATGGGTGCAAGTGCAGCTGCACCAATTGTTTTGTTACCAAACACATGGTATACATTTGGATTTAGTTTTAACAAAACAACTGGTGAAGTAAAGTTTAGGGCATATCAAGGAAGTACACTTTTATTTAATAAGTTTGTGATGGGTGCAGCAGCAGGATCTGATGTTGCAGAATTAGATTTATTAGCAGCTGCAGGTACTGCAAATACGGCGTCAAGCGTTGGTGTTTTTGATAACATTACTGCAACAGCAACAGCAACAGACACTTTATTAGCAACCAATTCTGCCGAAATGGTAACATCAACTATCGAAGCATATCCAAATCCTGCGACCGATGTTATTACTATATCTTCAAAAAATAACGAAATTAATTCTGTTGTTATGACAGATATAAATGGTAGAACAGTTAAAAATGTAAACGTTACTGGTACTGAAACTCAAATCAATATTTCTGATTTAGCTACTGGTGTTTACACGATGAAAATCATTTCAAACGAAGGGATTGCAACCAAAAAAATTATCAAAGAATAATTTATATCAAGAAACAATAAAAAAAGACTAAGCATCGCGCTTAGTCTTTTTTCTTTTTATCACTTCCCATCATTAAAAAAATGGCTCCCACTAACCCAATTACGACTAACGCAAAAACGCCTACCATTATAAATGTGCCATTGTCATGAGAATAAAGAGGAATAATTAATTTGTTCATAATTTCATCAGTTTAGTTAGCCAAATTTATTTCAATTTACTGAATACAAATATGATAATTATCATCCTAAAGAAACTTGGATTGTAAGTTAGGTGTTGGCAGCAAACAACTTTCTTTTTTACCGTACCATTTATAACGGTTTTTAGCTACAAAATCATAAAGAAAATTAACAGATTGCCCCATAAACTTGAAGTAATAAATAAAGGTATACCAACTACCTAACTCTTTTGCAATTCGAAATACAGCCTCGGCTTTATAATAATATGCAATTCCAGGTTCATATAGTAAAATGCTATCTATTACTTTTGTATTTATACCAATATATCTTAAAATTTCTTGCCCCAAATCGGATTGTAAAGCTACAAATCTAAAGACGTCTTTTTGGTCATGCTTTATAATAAACTGAACAGAAGCATCGCATAAATTGCAAACACCATCAAACAGGATTATCTTTTTATTTTTTGGAAAATTGTGCATATTATTTTTTTAAGGCTTCTACAAACTCAAGTGTATCTAAACTTACTGTTGAAGTAAATAAACCATAATTTACTATAGCCTTATTTTTTTCAATTTTATCAATGGTTCCGATTGATCTTCCATCTGTCATTTTAACTCGATCACCAACTTTTAGTGTTACTTTGGGTTTATCAGGAATTAAAGCTGCTTTAATTTTTTTCTCCTTTTTTTCTTTTCTTATTTCTTCTACTTTTATTTTGACCTCTTCAACAACTTGCTTTTGAACTACTTCTTTAACCTTTTTTTCTTTTACACTAAGTTTTTTACGTTTTGAATTTTCAATTTCAATCATCTTCAAAAATTCACCAATTAGTGTTTTCTTATCTTTATTATTAAAATACGTTTCTGCCATATCATCCACTTTTTGTCCCACATAAATCAACCGTTGATTAGCATCATACAATTCTTGATATTTTTCTAATTTATCTTGAATTTTAGCGTTTATAATTTCCATTTTTTTACTTTCTTCACGCGCTTTTATTTCTTCTTCTTTCAGATTTGTTGCTGTTTTTTCCATTTTGAATCGCTCTTTTTGCAGCGTAGCAATTGTTTTGTCAAAACGTACTTTTCCACCTTCAATTTTCTTTTTAGCACGATTGATTAATCCATAAGGGATCCCGTTCTTTTGAGCAACTTCAAATGTAAATGAACTACCTGCTTGACCTAAAATAAGTTTGTATTTGGGTTCTAACGATTTTTCGTCAAAAAGCATATTAGCGTTTGAAGCAAAAGGCAATTCATTAGCCAATATTTTCAAATTTGAATAGTGTGTTGTAATGATTCCAAATGCTTCACGGTGGTAGAATTCTTCCAAGAAAGTTTCGGCCAAAGCACCACCCAATTCGGGATCAGATCCAGTACCAAATTCATCTATCAAGAACATTGTTTTGGAATTGCATTTTTTTAAAAAATAGTTCATGTTCTTAAGTCGATAACTATATGTACTCAAATGATTTTCAATAGATTGATTGTCTCCAATATCGGTTAATATTCTATCAAATAAGAACGTTTCACTACGTTCATGTACTGGTATTAGCATACCGCTTTGTAGCATTAATTGCAATAGCCCTACAGTTTTTAGTGAAATTGTTTTCCCTCCAGCGTTTGGTCCAGAAATGACAATAATTCTGTTTTGATTGGTTAATTCAATTGTTTGTGGATACGTTATTTCTTTTTTCTCCTTATTTGTAAGATATAAAATAGGATGAAAGGCATCTCTAAAAAACAGTCGCTTTTCTTCTATAATAGTTGGCAGTAAACCATTTATTTTGTTTGCATATTTGGCTTTAGCAGCTATAACGTCTATATCGCTCAAAAACTCCTGATAGCTTTTTAATAATTCTAAATATGGACGAATATCGTTAGAAAGTTGTTTTAAGATACGAGTAATTTCTTCTCGTTCTTCATATTCAAGATTGTTTAATTCTCTCGAATATTTAAGAGTAGCTTCTGGTTCGATAAAAGCAATACTTCCTGTTTTGGAGTTTCCTAAAATAGAGCCTTTCACTTTTTTTCGATACATAGCTAAAACAGCCAATACTCTTCGGTTTTCAACAAAACTTTCTTTTATTTCATCTAAATAACCTAAGGAGTTATATTGTGATAAAGCCATTCCAAAACTCTGGTTGACTTTACCTCGAACCAAACTCATATCTCTACGTATGTTGACCAAATCTGGTGAAGCATTGTCTTTTATTTCACCATATTTATCAACAACTTCATCAATTTTTTGAATGATGACTTTGGTAAACTCAATTTGTGATGCTTTTTCGTTTAGCTTAGGATAATAATCATTGAATTTTTTAAGGAAAAGAAGCAAAACATTCACCGTTTCAGATAAAGTTGCCATTTTTCGGAAGCTTCCAACTTCTAAAAAACTATCTTCTATCGCCAACATCTTTAAATCTGAAGTAATTGATTCAAATCCGTGATTAGGGATTGCATTGTTATTGCTAAAAGAGGAAACGTATTCGGATGTTTGTTGCAAAGCATTCATTAATAATTCTTTATCTTTAAAAGGAATTATTTGCAATGCTTTTTGTTTCCCTATATCGGTATTGCAAATAGCCGAAATGGTTTCCAAAATAGTATTGAATTCTAGGTCCTGAAGTGTTTTATCTGTAATTGAAATCATTTTTCTAGTAAAAGGTCAAAGTTACAAAGTTTTAAAGTATTTATATTTGTAAAAAAATAGTAAAATGCAAGTCAATATTCATTCATCTTGGAAATCAGTTTTAGATTCTGAATTTGAAAAAAAATATTTTACCGAATTAATTTCTTTTGTAAAACAAGAATATGCAACTAAGAAATGTTTTCCAAAAGGAGCTCAAATCTTCTCTGCCTTTGATCACTGCCCTTTTGATGATGTAAAGATTGTTATAATTGGTCAAGATCCCTATCATGGATTTGGACAAGCAAACGGTTTGTGTTTTTCTGTCAATGATGGAGTAGCCTTTCCACCTTCATTACTTAATATTTTTAAGGAAATCGAACAAGATTTGGGTATTCCCTTTCCTCAATCGGGTAATTTAGAACGTTGGGCTAATCAAGGTATACTATTGCTTAATGCCACACTAACAGTTAGAGAAAGTGAAGCTGGAAGTCATCAAAATAGAGGATGGGAAACGTTTACTGATGCCGTGATTCAAAAAATTTCTGAAGAAAAACAAAACGTTGTTTTTTTACTTTGGGGTGGATTTGCTAAGAAAAAAGGGGCTAAAATTGATAGAACTAAACATTTTGTTTTAGAAACTGGACACCCATCGCCACTAAGTGCCAACAGAGGATTATGGTTTGGAAATAAGCATTTTAGTAAAACAAATCAATTTTTACAGTCCATTAATAAAAAGCAAATCGACTGGTAGTAAAAGAGTAATAATTACTATCATTTCATTTGTTTCTAATTCAA
>CAZLEU010000149.1:0-5852 GCA_964558625.1 uncultured Flavobacterium sp. | reverse complement strand
AGAAAAAAGGTAAAAAACGTATGCGACAAGTAGGAAATGTAGAAATTCCTCAAGAAGCGTTTATGGCTGTTTTGAAGTTGAATGATTAAGCGATTGTATATTGTAAAATTGTATAATGTAAAACCCAATGACGAAAGTTGTTGGGTTTTTAAATTTCATAACAAATACTTATCTTTGACTAAATGACCTTTCATGCTTGATGAATCTCCAAAACGTTTTGACCGAATAATTGCTATTCTTATTCAATTGCAATCCAAGCGGATTGTGAAAGCGCAAGAATTGGCAGATCGTTTTGAGGTTAGTTTGCGAACCATTTACCGCGATATTCGTTCACTAGAAAGTTCGGGCGTTCCTATTTATGGCGAAGCTGGTGTTGGTTATTCTCTAGTTGATGGCTACCGATTGCCACCCGTTATGTTTACTCGTGAAGAAGCTAGTAGCTTTATTGCCGCCGAAAAATTAATGCAAACTTTTATCGACAAAGAACTCGGACAACATTATGCATCGGCAATGTTCAAATTGAAATCTGTATTGCAAAATTCTGATAAAGATTGGGTTTCTACTATCGAATCGAAAGTGTTGATTCAGCAACCTACTGGAAAACTGTTTAATGAAAATGTGCCCGATGCCATGACCATTCTTTTCAAAAGTATTGCCGATAAAACGCAAGTAAAATTACTTTATCAAGCCTATGAAGCCGAACAAACTTCGGAAAGAATAATCGAACCTGTTGGTATTTTTCACGACAATAATAATTGGTATGTTTTCGGTTTTTGTCATTTGCGAAACGATTACCGACAATTTAGAGCCGACCGAATTCAAGGTATAAGCAAAACCGCCATTCCATTTTCTAAGGAACATAATTCTTTGGAAACCTATCTAAACAAACAAAACGAATGTCCTACCACAAGAGTCGTTCTTTTAGTCAATAAAAAAATTGCCAAATACCTTACCAATGAAAAAAAATACCATGGTTTTATTTCTCAAAAAACAATTGGCGAAAATGTAGAAATGACTTTCTTAAGTCGCGATATAGAAAACGCTTTTCCAAGATGGTTATTGATGTTTGCCGATTACACAACCATCATCGAGCCACAACGCCTAAAAGACAGAACGCTTGAACTTTTAGAAACATATAAAGAACATCTTTTAAAATAAAAATCCCAAAAACATCATTTTGCTTTTGGGATTTTTGGTTGCTTTTTTAGACAATTAATTTTTTTTCGTGACTTTGACAACAGCAATATTATGAATCAATTTCCATCTATCGTCGACATCTAAAACCAAAGAATTATAGGAAACAAAACTGTTTTCGGCACTTTCTAATCGAAGTGTAACAGTAGCAATAGTTTCAAAAAAATCAATTTTTTCAATTTTCATTTTGCGTGGTTTTCCGCCAAAAGTGCCTTTTCTAATATTGTTAATGTATTGCTTTTTATCAAGTATGGTTACGCCAGATTTTCCCATAAATTCGCTACTTATAACTCTGAAATCTTTGTGTAATACAACTTCTAACAAATTCACATCGCTATTATCTCCGGCTTTTACAAAGGCTGTTATAACCAATTCAATTTCTTTCCTAATTGTCATTTTTTGATTTTTCTACTTAAATTATTCCCTTGTCCAAAAAAATGGCGGTTCAATTCCTAAGGCTCTTAAATACACATAACCTTGACCTCGATGATGAATTTCGTTATCAATAAAATAGAAAATGTTTTCGATAATTGGGAATTCGTATTGCCCAAAAAGATTAAAGTTTTTACCAAAATCTTCCATCGGAATTTGTTTCCAATACTGATTGATTTCTTCGGTTGCTTCGTCCCATTTTTGCAAAAATTGTGCTTTGGTTGTCAACATTTCGGTTTGTTGTTCGGAGTAAGGTTGTTCATCTCGATTTACAATACCTTTTAGTGCTGGAGCCGCAATAGACAATAACTCCGAGACCATTTTGGCAAACGGTCGCATACCGCCAATAGAGAATTCAAAAAAATCTTTTTCGGGAAAAGCTTCAATAACATGACGAGTTAAAGCACGATGACCTTGCCAATGTTTTAGCAAATGTTCTGGACTAATTACTTGAGCTGTAGTGTTCATATTTTGTGTTTTTAAATGATTATGGCACAAAGCTAAACACAGAAAGTGACAACAGTTTGTCAGTAGGTTTTAATAGCATCGAAAATTATTGTTCTTATAATTTCTATAAGAAAATTAAGTATATTTGAGAAACGGAAATTTGCTTTATGAACAGATTAATTATTATTGGAAACGGGTTTGATTTGGCGCATGGATTGCCTACGAGTTATGGGCATTTTATTGATGATTATTGGAACAATGTAATTAAGAAACTTACAATAGATTTCCAATATAAAGATGAATTGTTTGAAGCTAAAGCATTTGTATTACAATTCAATCATTTAGCAAAAAATAGATGGGAAGAAGTAAAAAAATATGAAAATATATTTTCATTCTTAAATGATTATAATGACACAAAATTTTTTTTCAAAAATGAACTGTTTAGAATAATTTGTAATCAGACATCTCTTCAAAATTGGGTTGACATTGAAAACATTTACTATGATATTTTAAAAGAAAAAGCAAAAGGAAGCCATCGTAAATTTGATTATCCTTGGGATGTTAAGAAATTGAATGAAGAACTTGAACAAGTAAAAAATCTTTTAATAATATATTTGAATAAAAAAGTTGTAAATGAATATAATTTTGATTTTTGTAAAATCAAAAATATTGATTGGATAAAAATATATAATTGTTTAAAACCTATTTCAATATTTAGTAATGAAGAGAATGTTTTAAAGCTATTTATAAACTCTGAAGATGTTAAAGAAATAAAAGAACATTTTGAAAAAGAGAAAAAAGAAGAGTTAGTGAATAATTTATATTTTCTAAATTTTAATTACACTCCATTAGCAAATATTTATTGTGAGCTTTTAAATAAAGATGAAAGAATAATTGGTAGAATAAATTTTATTCATGGGAGTATTGAAAACAATCAAGAGAACAAAATTAATTTTGGATTTGGAGATGAAATGGATGATGACTACAAAATCATTGAAAACATTAATGACAATGAATATTTAAGAAATTTCAAGTCTTTTCAATATTTACAAAATTCAAATTACAGTAAGTTATTAAGTTATATTGATAGTGATAAATTTCAAGTTCTAATAATAGGACATTCCTGTGGTTTATCAGATAGGACTTTATTAAACACAATTTTTGAACACAATAATTGTCGTTCAATAAAAGTTTTTTATCATCAAAAAGAAGATGGTTCAGATAATTATACTGAAATAACTCAAAACATTTCCCGTCATTTCAATAAGAAAAAATTAATGCGAGAAAAAATAGTAAACAAAACGCTTTGTCAACCATTGCCACAAATTCAATTACCAAAAAAAGAATAGTTTTGTCATTTCCACGAAGGAGAAATCAAATAAAGTAAATTACTAATGAGATTCCTACGGAATGACAACTTTGAGCATAAAAAGTCTAACCGCAAAGTTCGCAAAGATTTATGCGAAGCACACAAAGAGATTTTCTTGATTTTTCAAATTTCTTAAATCTGCCTATCGGCAGACAGCTCTGTGTTCAAAAAAAATTATCTTTTCACAATATTGTCATTCCGTAGGAATCTCAAAAAAGATGCTTACAGCATGACAACTTTGAGTATAAAAGAAAAACTTTTATCCCTTTTATGTTCCAAAAACCAATTACCTTTGCACAAAGTCTATATTCTCTTTTTTCTAAAACAAAAACCATGTTCACAGTTCAACAAATAAAAGACGCCCATTCCAAAGTAAAAAGCGGTGCCGATTTCCCTAAATACATGCAAAACATTATTGCGCTTGGCGTAACTTCATTTGAAACATTTGTATTTGACAATCACACCAATTATTACGGAAAAGATGATTTTCAAATTGCATCAGAAGGTTTTACAGAAACGCTAACTATTGCAGACAAAAGCAATATCGAGCAATTCAAATCCGACTTAAAAGCGCATCAACAAGGCAAAACCGATTACATGACTTTTCTAAACGACTGCGCAAAATCGGGCGTAGAAAAATGGATTGTCGTAATGGATAAAATGACTTGTAGTTATTATGACAAAGCTGGTAGCGAAATGGTTGTGGAAGTAATTCCTTCGGTTTAAAAAAGATTAGTTTTGTCATTTCGACGAATAAGAAATCACATAAAATAAAGCACTATTGAGATTCCTACGGAATGACAACTTTGAACATAAAATCTAACCACAAAGTTCGCAAAGATTTACACAAAGCACACAAAGAGATTTTCTTGATTTTTCAAATTTCTTAAATCTGCCTATCGGCAAACAGCTCTGTGTTCAAAAAACCAATTATCTTTTCACAATATTGTCATTCCGTAGGAATCTCAAAAAAAGTACTTCCAACATAACAACTAGGAACATAAAAAAACGGCTCACATTACTGCAAACCGCCTTTAAACTTTTATACCTATAAACTCTTAAACTACATTTTAAGAATTCATTATCGATTCGATTTCATCTACTTCAATAGGAATATTGCGCATCAAGTTGAACGCTTCACCTTTTTCTTGAATGACCATGTCGTCTTCAATACGAATTCCGAAACCTTCAGCTGGAATGTAAATTCCTGGTTCAACAGTGAACACCATATTGGCTTGCATTGGTTCATGCAACAATCCATAATCATGCGTGTCCAATCCCATGTGGTGCGACGTTCCGTGCATGAAATATTTTTTGTACGCTGGCCAATCTGGATTTTCATTTTGAACATCGGCTTTGTCAATCAATCCCAAACCTAAAAGTTCAGAAGTCATTATTTTACCAACTTCTACATGATATTGTTTCCATAAAGTTCCTGGAACTAACATTTTTGTAGCTTCATTTTTTACTCGCAAAACGGCGTTATATACTTCTTTTTGTCTATCAGAAAAACGTCCCGAAACTGGAACCATTCTGGTCATATCACTTGAATAATTAGCATATTCTGCACCAACATCGAGCAAAATCAAATCGCCTTCTTTACATTGTTGGTTGTTTTCGATATAATGTAACACATTCGCATTATTTCCTGAAGCAATAATGGGTGTGTAAGCAAAGCCTTTGGAACGATTTCTTAGAAATTCATGTGCAAATTCGGCTTCAATTTCATATTCCATTACATTTGGTTTAACAAAATTTAAAACTCTCCGAAAACCTTTTTCAGTAATATCACACGCTTTTTGAATCAAATCTAATTCTTCACTTTCTTTAATAGAACGAATTCGTTGCAAAATAGGATTCGATTTTTCCACTTTATGCGCTGGATAATTTTCTTTCCACCATTTTATAAAACGCGCTTCACGAGTTTCTGTTTCAATAACCGCACGATAATGCTCGTTGGTGTTGATGTAAATGGTTTCGGCATACATCATCACTTCTTTTAACGTTTTATGAAAATCTTGCAACCAAATCACACTTTTAATTCCTGCCACTTCAAACGCTTTTTCTTTAGTTAGTTTTTCGCCTTCCCAAATTGCGATGTGTTCGTTGGTTTCTTTTAAGAATAAAATTTCTTTCAAATGCTCATAAGGTGCGTCAGGAAAAAGCAACAAAATACTTTCTTCTTGATCAACTCCACTTAAATAAAAAATATCACGATGTTGTGCAAAAGGCAAAGTAGAATCGGCAGAAACTGGATAAATATCGTTCGAATTGAAAACGGCAACACTATTAGGTTTCATTTGTGCCGTGAATTTCGCTCTGTTTTTAATAAACAAATCACGGTCTATTTGATGGTATTTCATATGTAAGTTTTTATTGTTTTTTAATGGTCATATGCAATCGCCTGATG
>CAZLEU010000148.1:0-5979 GCA_964558625.1 uncultured Flavobacterium sp. | reverse complement strand
GCCAAGTGTAAGTTTTTCTTGTGTTGCTTCTATAGTTACAACAGCACCCGAATTCATTTCAGAACCTGTTGCTGGCAAAGTTAAAACCGTTCCAAATGGAACAACGGCGTTTGTATCTTTAAATAAAATTCTTTTTCTAAGAATGTCTTCTTCATTTCCGTCAAAATTGACAGCGGCCGAAATAAATTTTACGCCATCAATCACACTTCCGCCACCAACTGCTAGGATAAAATCGATTTTTTGTTCACGAATAATTTGAACGGCTTTCATCAAAGTTTCAAATCTTGGATTGGGTTCAATGCCACCAAATTCAACAATTTCAAAACCTTTTAAAGCGTTTTTAACTTGCTCATGAACACCATTTTTGAAAATGCTTCCGCCACCAAAAACCATAAGCACTTTGCTGTTAGCAGGAACAAGTTCAGAAAGTTTAGCAATTTGGTCTTTACCAAAAATATAATTTACAGGATTGTATAATTCGAAGTTAAGCATAGTAGTTTGTATTTAGATTACAAAGTTACAAAATGCTTTATGGAACAAGTGGTAAAGGAATGTTAAGTTATTTTACTTCTTATAAAAATTATTATGATCCACATATTCCCAGACTTTTTCTGGTAATAATGGTTTTATATTTTTTTTGTTTTTGATGTTTTCTCGAATAAAAGTTGAAGAAATTTCAACAATTGGAGCATCTATTTTGTGAATTTTCGGATGGTTTTTTAAATCAAAATTTTCTGCCTCTTCCGAAATCCGTGGATAAATATAAATATCATGATTGTCTAAAATAAATTCATAGTTTTTCCATTTATGAAGCGACTTAAGGTTGTCTTCGCCCATAATTAGGGAAAATTCATGTTGCGGAAATTTATCTTTAAGGTGCGCTAATGTGTTGACGGTGTAATTGGGCTGCGATAATTTGAATTCAATATCAGAAGGTTTGATTTTTGGGTAGTCTTCGGTTGCCAAAAACACCAAATGCAATCGTTGGTAATCATCGAGTAAGGTGTTTTTTTGCTTCAGCGGATTGTGTGGCGTTACGACCATCCAAATTTGTTCTAAATCGGAATGTTCTGCCATGTGATTGGCAATAATTAAATGTCCAACGTGAATTGGGTTGAAGGTTCCAAAATAGAGTCCGATTTTCATTTTTAGGCAATTAAAATTTCATCAAAAATATAAAAATAGATTTGTATAAAAATGATTCTTTACTTTTGTTTGAAATTAGAAGTTCAAACTATGACTAAGCTGGAGTTAAGAAAAAAATACAAATCGTTGCGTGATTCATTTTTGGTCAATGAAATAGAAGAAAAAAGTCTTGCTATCGCCAATCATTTGGTAAAAATGGATTTGTGGAGCAAAACCTATTTTCATTTATTTCTAACTATTGAAGAAAAAAAAGAAGTTAACACCGAATTTATTCTACAAGTTTTAACTGGAAAAGACAAAGAAATTGTGGTTTCCAAAAGCGATTTTGCAACACTTGAAATGACGCATTATTTGTTGACCGATAACACCAAATTCAAGAAAAATAGCTATAATATTCCAGAACCTATAGACGGGATTGAGGTACCGGTTTCCAAAATAGAAGTGGTGTTTGTTCCGCTTTTGGCTTATGATAAAAACGGAAATAGAGTAGGTTATGGCAAAGGATTTTACGATAAATTTTTATCTAAATGTAATCCTGGAACCATTAAAATTGGCTTATCTTTATTTGAACCAGAAGCAACCATTGAAGATATTTCGGTTACAGATATCAAACTAGATTTTTGTATAACTCCAAATGGTGTTATTTCGTTTTAGGAATTATCTAGCCCAATAATGTTTTTCACCAAATGCTTTTTTGTTGAAAAAAATCAAAATTCCAACTCCAGTCGAAATGGCAAAATCGGCTACATTGAAAATGGCATTAAAAAAAGTAAACGGTTTTCCACCCCAAACAGGAATCCAACTTGGTAGAGTTCCTTGCCAAATTGGGAAATAAAACATATCAACTACTTTTCCATGAAACCATGTTCCGTAAGGATTTGGACTGTTTAAAGTGGCTAATTGATGGTGGCTGTCATTAAAGAGAACACCATAAAAAACAGAATCAATAATGTTTCCTAAAGCGCCAGCAAATATTAGTGAAATTGCAACTAATAGGTAATTAGAACCATTGTTTTGTTCTGCTTTCCACAACCAATAACCAATTGCAGAAACGGCTACCAAACGGAAAAGAGTTAAGAACAATTTACCATATTGACCTGGGATTTCAGTTCCCCAAGCCATTCCTTCATTTTCAATAAAAAGTATTTTAAACCAACTAAATACTTCAACTTCTTCACCAAGAATAAAGTTAGTTTTGACAAATACTTTTGAAAATTGATCGATAATCAATACTAAAACAATAAAGAAATAGGCTTTTGTAAGTCTCATTTATATAAAATTTGTGTGCAAAAGTAGTTAAATTCCAAAAAAGAAATTCCAAATCCCAAAATTTTAAGAAAATGAATGGAATTTGGAACTGTAGTATTGCTTTTTTTGAATTTTATCGTTGCAAGTTTTTAGCTTCGATACTCATAGTTGCATGAGGAACGATTTTTAATCTTTCTTTTCCAATTAATTTTCCAGTTACTTTACATACTCCGTAAGTTTTATTTTCAACTCGGAAAAGTGCATTTTTAAGGTCGCGAATAAATTTTTCTTGACGAATAGCCAATGCAGAATTGGCTTCTTTACTCATGGTTTCACTTCCTTCTTCAAATGCTTTGAACGTCGGAGAGGTATCGTCTGTTCCATTATTTAAATCATTCATGTAAGCACTTTTGATTAATTCTAAATCGGTTTGTGCTTTTTCAATTTTTGCTAGGATAATTTCTTTGAACTCTGCCAAATCAGCGTCCGAGTATCTCATTACTTCTTCTACCATGCTTTATACTATTTTGAAATTAATATTTTTGTTTTGATATCGTCAAACTCAATTTCTATACCATTTTCTACATTATCAGTAAATTTTAATTCTTCTGTTAATGTTTCGTCTTTGATATAACCTTCGTTATTTATTATTGCTTGTTCCAATTCACCACTACGTTGAATTTGAACCTTAATTTTATCTGTTACTTCAAAACCAGAATCTTTTCTGATATTTTGAATTCTATTTACCAATTCTCTTGCTATTCCTTCTTGTTTTAATGCCGAAGAAATTGTAATGTCCAAAGCTACTGTAATTCCATTGGAATTGGCAACCAACCAACCCGGAATATCTTGTGAAGCTATTTCTACGTCTTGGGATGTTAAAGTTATACTTTTTCCCGAAATAACAAGCGTTAATTCACCTTTAGCATCAATCTCGTTGATTTGTTCTTGTGAAAATCTTTGTATCTCACTAGAAATCAAACTCATATCTTTGCCAAAACGTGGGCCTAATGCCTTAAAATTTGGTTTAATTTGCTTTACTAAAACACCTGATGCATCGTCTAAAAGTTCAATTTCTTTGACGTTTACTTCGGCTTTTATTAGGTCGGAAATTGCCTCGATTTCAGCACGTTGATTCTCGTCAAGTACAGGAATCATAACCTTTTGCAAGGGTTGACGTACTTTTATCATTTCCTTTTTACGAAGCGATAATACCAATGAAGAAACGGTTTGTGCTTTCATCATTTTACTCTCCAACGATTTATCAACAAAGTTTTCAACCGAAACGGGGAAATTTGCCAAGTGAACACTGGTAAAAGGCTCGCTTCCAGTTGCATTAACTAAATCGGTATATAATCTATCCATAAAAAAGGGTGCTATCGGAGCCGAAAGTTTAGCCACGTTTAGCAAACAGGTATATAGTGTTTGGTATGCAGCGATTTTATCTGTTCCGTATTCGCCTTTCCAGAATCTTCTTCTACACAAACGAACGTACCAGTTACTCAAGTTTTCTTGAACAAAATCAGAAATTGCTCTTGCTGCTTTTGTAGGTTCGTAATCTGCATAAGCTTCATCAACGGTTTTTATCAAAGTATGCAATTCTGATAAAATCCAACGGTCAATCTCAGGTCTTTCGTTTAAAGGAATTTCAGCTTCAACGTATTTAAAACTATCAATATTTGCATACAAAGAAAAGAACGAATATGTGTTATATAAAGTTCCGAAGAATTTTCTACGTACTTCAGCCACACCTTCAATGTCAAATTTCAAGTTGTCCCAAGGATTTGCATTAGAAATCATATACCAACGAGTTGCATCTGGACCATATTCTGTCAGAGTAGTAAATGGGTCGACAGCATTTCCTAGACGTTTGGACATTTTTTGACCGTTTTTGTCTAGAACCAAACCGTTTGAAACAACATTTTTATAGGCGATTTTGTCGAAAACTAAAGTTCCAATGGCGTGTAATGTATAAAACCAACCGCGAGTTTGGTCAACACCTTCTGCAATAAAATCGGCAGGGAATGCTTTGTTTCCATCTATTAAATCTTTGTTTTCAAATGGATAATGCCATTGTGCATATGGCATTGCGCCAGAATCGAACCAAACATCAATCAAATCACTTTCGCGTTTCATTAATTTTCCAGATGCCGAAACTAAAACGATGTTATCTACTACATTTTTGTGTAAATCGACTAAATCGTAGTTTTCCTCGCTCATATTCCCAACTACAAAACCTTTGAATGGATTTTCTCTTTGGAAACCAGCTGCGATAGATTTTTCAATTTCTGCATACAATTCTTCTACAGAACCGATTAACATCTCTTCTGTTCCGTCTTCGGTTCTCCAAATCGGTAATGGTATTCCCCAATAACGTGAACGTGATAAGTTCCAATCGTTGGCATTTTTCAACCAATTTCCAAAACGACCTTCGCCTGTTGCTTTTGGTTTCCAGTTGATGGTTTCGTTCAAATCGAACATTCTGTCTTTGATTTCGGTTACTTTGATGAACCAGGAATCTAACGGATAATATAAAATAGGCTTGTCTGTTCTCCAACAATGTGGGTAACTGTGTACATATTTTTCGACTTTGAAAGCCTTGTTTTCTTCTTTTAATTGAATAGCGATTTCAACATCGGCTGAGCGTTCTGGAGCTTCACCATCGTTGTAATATTCATTTTTAACATATTTTCCAGAATAATTTCCTAAACCTTGAATAAATTTACCTTGTAAATCAACTAAAGGAACAGGATTTCCGTTTTCATCCAAAACCAACATTGGTGGCACTTCTGGCGTTGCTTCTTTGGCCACTTTAGCATCATCTGCACCAAAAGTTGGCGCTGTGTGTACAATTCCAGTTCCATCTTCAGTTGTTACGAAATCACCAGCAATCACTCTAAAAGCATTTTCAGGATTTTGATAAGGTAAAGCCAATGGCATCAATTGTTCGTAACGAATTCCGACTAAATCAGCACCTTTACATTCTGCTAGTATTTGGTATGGAATATTTTTATCACCTTCTTTAAAATTTTCAAAATCAGATGGTTCATTTGAAGCGAAAAATCCTTTTCCGAATTGTTTTCCAACAAGGTTTTTAGCTAAAATTACTTTGACAGGACGATAGGTGTATTGATTGAACGTTTCCACCAAAACATAATCGATTTTTGGACCAACAGTTAAGGCGGTATTGGATGGCAAAGTCCATGGAGTTGTTGTCCAAGCCAAAATATGAACGTCGCCAAAACCTTGTAAAAAACCTGGTAAGGTTTCGGCTTTGGTTTTGAATTGTGCTACGACGGTTGTATCCGTAACATCTCTGTAACTACCAGGTTGGTTAACTTCGTGTGAAGATAATCCAGTTCCAGCTTTTGGAGAATAAGGTTGAATCGTGTAGCCTTTGTATAGTAAATCTTTATTGTAAATTTGTTTCAATAACCACCAAACGGTTTCCATATATTTGGATTTGTAAGTCACATATGGATTTTCCATATCAACCCAATAACCCATTTTTTCAGTCAAATCGTTCCATACATCAGTATAACGCATCACGGTTCTTTTACACGCTTCGTTGTATTCTTCTACCGA
>CAZLEU010000147.1:0-6127 GCA_964558625.1 uncultured Flavobacterium sp. | reverse complement strand
AGATGTGACTTTGCATTGGTTGTCGCATAATACAAGCATTCTTTTAAATGCTCTTCGATTGCAGTGGCTGTATGATCTTTATATTGATGAAAAGGCAAAATTCCTTTTGGTTTATTGGCATAATCGAAATAAGACGATGACAGCATTGTTTTGATAAACCAATAATCTCGGAGATCTTTTTCAGATAAATTGAAATCTGGCATTGCTTTCTTGGCTGTTTCAAGTACTTTTTTATAAAAAGGAAACTTTTCTTTGGCAACAATAAAAACAGGTAGGTTTTTTTCGTTTTTTCTGTTGATGTATGCGTTTATACTTTCTTCTTCATATTTGAAATCATTTAAAAATTCATTCAAAAATTTGAACATTCTACTTGCAGCACCAGAAGCGGGTACAAATTTTTTGAGCTTGAGATTTTCTTTTTTTTGATCAAAATAATTTGAATAATAAGTAGCTTCTTCTTTGGTTATTTTTATAATTCCGTCGTTTATTGTGGCTGCTCTGTCAAGGTTTATCTTGGGTATTCCATTCTTTAGGATGTTAATCTGAAATTCAATTGCATCAAATTTTATTTTTCGATTATATAATTCAACAAAATCATAAGAATTAAATCCTAACTGTTTTGCTTTTTCTAAATCGTTAATGATTTTTGCTGCCTTTTCTAATCGCTCTTCTTTGTTCCCAGAGAGCTTTATGTATGGTTTTTTTAATTCTTTTATTGTGTTTTCAAAAGTCGCAAAAGTGGTTTCTCTATCATCGGGTTTGTCTCTTATATCATCTGGTTCCCACACCACATCAATATCGGTTAAAAAAATAAGATCGTATTCATGCTCTTTTGCTGCCTCTTCCAAAATTGGATCGCAACTGTTATAATAAATATCTGAGAAAACCTTTGTCACTAAAATGTTTGTATCACAAAAAAGAAATCTATTTGCTACAGAAACGGCTTCATTTTCTAGTTTAATTTGACCAAATGCTATTGGAATTAAATCTTCTTGTGTACATATCTCTTGTTTTAAATCCCATTTATCTTGCAAATAATCTCGTGCAAATTCTGGTATCCAAACTGTGTTGAAAACTTCAGCTAATTGACTTGCTAATGTTGTTTTGCCAGTAGATTCTGGTCCATACATTGCGATTTTGATTATTTCAGATGATTGTAACTGTTTAAGATTTTCTTCCATTCTAAATAGCCAAATATGGCGATAACTGTAAAAATTAAATACTGAATACTCGTAAACGAATATCCTTTCACAAAATACATTGGTATAGAAATAATGTTACCCATTATCCAAAAAATCCAATTCTCTATTTTTTTTCTTGCCATTAGCCACATTCCAACAAAGAATATTCCTGTGACTAGTGTATCAATGTAAGATGTCCAATGTGTAAATTTATCAAAAAAGATATAAATGGCAATAACAAAAATTATCGTTATGAAAAAAATCATCAAAGAAATTCTTTTTTCGTTATTTGTCATTAGAGCAATTGGAAACTCTACTATATTATTTTTCTTTCTTGTCCAAAGATACCAACCATAAATACTCATAATAAAATAGTATGCATTAATCATCATATCCCCAAGAAGCGACCATTTCCAGAGCAAAAAAACATAAATTGAGGTATTGATTAATCCTGTTGGAAATACCAAAATATTGTCTTTTTTAGCAAACCACACACTCAATAATCCGAAAATTACTGCTGTAATTTCAAGAATTATTTCGTATGTTGGATAGTTTTTATATTGAGCGAAAAAGAATTCTAGCATTTGTATTGGCTTTATTAAATTACACAAACGGTTTAAAATAAGTCTATTCTTAAGAACAAAAAAAGGTAGCATCATTTTCAAATGCAGTTCCTATAACAACTAAATCTGCACCTGCTTTGTAGGCGTTTTCTATTTGTTCTTTAGTTCGAATACCTCCACCAACAATTAATGGTATTTTAATGTTTTGAGAAACTAACGCAATCATCTCTGTAGGTACAGATAATTTTGCGCCACTTCCTGCTTCAAGATAAATTAATTGATTACCTATTAGCTGACCTGCTTGTGCCGTTTGCAAAGTATATTCTGAGTTATTCCTGTCTATGGGTTTTGTTTTACTAACTCTTTCTACAGCCGTTTCATTTCCACTTTCAATAAGTATATAACCCGTTGAAATTATCTCTAAGTTGGTTTTGTTCAAAAGAGGTACTGCATTTATTTGATGCTCTATTAAATAATCCGAATTCCTACCTGAAAGTAGCATTAGAAACAAAATCCCATCAGCCTCTTTGGAGATTTGTGAAAAACTTCCTGGAAATAATAAAATTGGCAAATTGATTTTTGATTTTATTTCGATAATTAAATCATCTAAGTGTGTTCCATTAAATGAACTACCACCAACAAAAATATGTGTTGCAGGTGAACGTTTTATATTCTGAATTATATCTGGAATACTTCTTACAGAAACTTTATCAGGATCAATGAGGATGGCCAACAATTTTTTGTTTTCCGATTTCGATTTTACTATTTCTTGGTAAATATTTATCATATAATTCAAGCAAAAAAGCGCTAGTTTACAAAATTTATTTATTTTCTTCAAAAGCGCAAACAAAGATATAATCTTCTATGGAATCAAATACGATTCTGAACTTTTCTTCTTTGTTATTGAATTTTAAAATTGCGGATGTTCTTTTTTCTTCATAGGAAAAGTTATCTTCAAAAATATGGTTAGGAAAACTAATTCCTTTTTCGTTTTTAATCTTAAAAATACTTTCTTTAATCCCCCAAATAACAGTTGCTTTTTTAATTTTTTCTTCTTTGGAAAGATTTTCTAAGTGCAAAACATCCATAAATCGTGGTGCAATTAGTAGTGTTTTTTCTTTTAATTGCTCCAAATCTAATCCAATTTTAAAATCACTTATGGCAATACCTGAAAAATCATTTGAATGTGAAATCGAAATTTCGACATCTTTAATACTACATCCTTGAGGTTTCAAATGAGGCTTACCAAATTCATCATAAAACAAATCAAAGTCTGTGTATTCAAGATGTTGCAAAAGCATCCTTACAGCCAAGAACCCTTTTTTATGGCTTTCAGATTTCATACTTTCTAATCTTTCTAAAGAAGAATCTTTCAGTTTTACTTGGTTGAAAAGTGTATCAAATTCTTCTGTAATCTTCCAAAGATACAGTTTAACAGTATTTGATAAATAAACTACTTTATATAATGGCATTTAGTATTTTATTGTTTTTCAAAAGATTAAATAAGTAAACATTTCACAAAAATTAAAAATAATTATTAAAATCAAAACCTATGTTGTAATTTTGCCCCAAATTATAAAATACAAATATACATAATAGATGAGTACACAAACATTACCTTATGTAGCTTATAAAGTGAAAGATATTTCACTAGCGGCTTGGGGAAGAAAAGAAATTGAATTAGCTGAAGCTGAAATGCCAGGTTTGATGGCGCTTAGAGCTGAGTACAAAAACGAACAGCCTCTTAAAGGTGCTCGTATTGCTGGGTGTCTACACATGACGATTCAAACAGCGGTATTAATCGAAACTTTGATTGCTCTTGGAGCAGAAGTTACTTGGTCATCTTGTAATATTTTCTCGACTCAAGATCAAGCTGCTGCTGCAATTGCTGCTGCTGGGATTCAGGTCTATGCTTGGAAAGGTTTGAATGAAGAAGATTTTGATTGGTGTATTGAACAGACTTTATTTTTCGGCGAAGACAGAAAACCATTAAACATGATTCTAGATGATGGTGGTGATTTAACAAATATGGTTATTGATCGTTACCCTGAGTTAATTCCTGGAATCAAAGGTTTATCAGAAGAAACTACTACTGGTGTTCACCGTTTATATGAGAGAATGAAAAACGGAACATTGCCAATGCCTGCAATTAACGTAAATGATTCGGTTACGAAATCGAAATTTGACAACAAATACGGTTGTAAAGAATCGGCAGTTGATGCTATTCGTCGTGCTACAGATATTATGTTGGCAGGAAAAAGAGTGGTTGTTTGTGGATATGGTGACGTTGGAAAAGGAACTGCGGCTTCTTTCCGTGGTGCTGGTTCTATTGTTACAGTAACCGAAATTGACCCAATTTGTGCTCTACAAGCTGCAATGGATGGTTTTGAAGTAAAAAAATTAAACACTGTGATAGCTAACGCAGATATTATCATCACAACGACTGGAAACAAAGATATTGTTCTTGGTGAGCATTTTGAGCAAATGAAAGACAAAACTATCGTTTGTAATATTGGTCACTTTGATAACGAAATTGACATGGCTTGGTTGAACAAAAATCACGGTGCATCTAAAATCGAAATCAAACCTCAAGTTGATAAATATACAATCGCTGGAAAAGATATTATCATCTTGGCCGAAGGTCGTTTAGTAAATTTAGGTTGTGCTACAGGTCACCCAAGTTTTGTAATGAGTAATTCATTTACTAACCAAACCTTAGCTCAAATTGAATTATGGAATAACAGTGCAGCATACAAAAATGAAGTTTATATGTTACCTAAACATTTAGATGAAAAAGTGGCTGCTTTACACCTAGCAAAATTAGGTGTTGAACTTGAAACCTTACGTCAAGACCAAGCAGAATATATTGGTGTTGAAGTTCAAGGTCCTTTCAAACCAGAATACTACAGATACTAGTCCAAATACGACATTTGAAGTTCTAAAATAGAAAACCCCGATTTCAATAATTGAGATCGGGGTTTTTGTTTGTATTATCTTATGTCTTTTATTCTTAATTGAACTGTAACTGTTCCATTAAATTCATTTTCATCAATACAATAGACGGCATCAAATGGTTTTTGATTTTTGGTTAGTTCAATTTTACTTCCTAATCCAAAGCCGATTGCTCCAAAGCCTTCTGAATTATTTTGCTTGACAAAAAGTTTCAAATGCTCATCATTTTGCCCAAGCAGTTTGGCGTAGCCAGTGTCTATAATGTTTTTGGTCATAAAAACGGGTGTCATGTTTTGTGGACCAAAAGGTTCAAACTGATTCAATAATCGAATTAACTTCGGATTTACGTCTGAAAAATTAATTTGAGCATCAACCGAAATTTCAGGAATTAATAAATTGGGATGAATCGTTTCTTGAACCGTTTTTTCAAATGCTTCTTTGAACGTTGTATAATTTTCTTCTTTCAAAGTCATTCCAGCTGCATACATATGTCCGCCAAATTGCTCCAAATGTTCTGCACAAGCCTCCAAAGCATTGTAAATATCAAAATCTTTTACCGAACGTGCTGATGCTGCTAATTTATCGCCGCTTTTAGTGAAAACAATCGTAGGTCGATAATAGGTTTCTGTCAATCTTGATGCCACTATTCCGATTACACCTTTGTGCCAATTTTCTTGGTAAACTACAGATGTAAACTTTTCTTTTTCGTTGTTAACTTCAATTTGCGAAAGCGCTTCAGCGGTTATTTTTTTATCCAAATCTTTTCGGTCGGAATTATGTTGTTCAATTTCTGAAGCAAAGAATTCGGCTTGTTCTAAATCATATTCGGTCAAAAGCGCAACGGCTTCATTTCCGTGTTTTATTCTTCCAGCTGCATTGATTCTTGGTGCGATTATAAAAACAACGTCGGTAATGGTCAGTACTTTTTTCTTTACATTTTGAACCAAAGCCTTTATCCCTGGTCGCGGATTGGAATTTATCACTTCCAAACCAAATTTTGCCAAAACTCGATTTTCACCTGTAATTGGAACAATATCAGCAGCAATAGCAGTGGCAACCAAATCTAAATAAGGAATTAAATCTTCAATAGTTTGGCTTCTATTTTGTGCTAATGCTTGAATGAGTTTAAAACCAACACCACAACCGCAAAGTTCGTCATAAGGATAAGAACAATCGTCACGTTTTGGGTCTAAAACCGCAAAAGCATTGGGCAATTCGTCGCTTGGTCTGTGATGGTCGCAAATAATAAAATCGATGTTTTTTGCATTGGCATACGCAATATGATCGATGGATTTAATACCACAATCTAGTGCGATTATTAACGAAATTCTGTTGTCGTCGGCGTAATCAATTCCTTTGTACGATATGCCGTAACCTTCGTCGTAACGGTCTGGAATATATGTCGCAATATTAGGATAATAACTTTTTAGA
>CAZLEU010000146.1:0-6344 GCA_964558625.1 uncultured Flavobacterium sp. | reverse complement strand
ATTAAATTTGGATACTACTTTTGTTTGCTGTGACATTTATGATACTCCTAAATTTATTGATGAAAAATTTGACATTGTTTTTACCAGTTATGGAACGATTGGCTGGTTTCCCGATTTGAAGAAATGGGCCAATGTGATTTCGCATTTTTTAAAACCTGATGGAAAGTTTGTAATGGCTGATTTTCACCCTGTTGTTTGGATGTATGATAATAATTTTGAAAACGTTTACTACAACTATTTTAATACAGAACCCATAATAGAAGAAGAAAATGGAACTTATGCCAATAAAGAAGCCGAGCTATCGGCTAAAACTATTGGCTGGAACCACCCTATTTCTGAGATATTAAATGCACTTATTGATAGTGGTCTAGAGTTGGATTGTTTCAATGAATATGATTATTCTCCATACAATTGTTTTAATGAGACAGAAGAGTTCGAACCCAATAAGTTCAGAATTAAGAAGTTTGAAAATAAAATCCCGATGGTTTATGCAATAAAAGCGAGTAAAAAATAGTTTATATGCAACTAAAACGTCTAGCTTCCGCCTCTATAAAACATTGATTTTCATTGATTTTCGATGAACACTGCACGTTTTTTATACCTATTAGTTTTGAATAGAAAGCGGGATTAGCTTCTAAAAAATAATAATTAACTTTGCCCAATGCGAATAGATATCATTACCATTTTACCGGAATTACTAAGAAGCCCATTTGAAGCATCAATTATGAAACGAGCTATAGATAAAGGTTTGGTAGAAGTTCATTTTCATAATTTGAGAGATTATACAACAAATAAACAAAAATCGGTTGACGATTATCCGTTTGGTGGAGGCGCAGGAATGGTGATGATGATTCAACCAATTGATGCCTGTATTACTCACTTAAAAAGTCAGCGCGATTATGACGAAATTATTTATATGTCTCCCGATGGCGAAACTTTGAACCAAAAAATGGCAAATACTGCCTCAATGTATGAGAATATCATCATTCTGTGTGGACATTATAAAGGTGTTGACCAACGTGTTCGTGACCATTTTATTACCAAAGAAATTTCTATTGGTGATTATGTATTGAGTGGTGGAGAAATTGGTGCTATTGTTTTTTGTGATGCAATTATTAGGTTAATTCCGGGGGTTTTGAGCGATGAAACTTCTGCTTTGACCGATAGTTTTCAGGATGGTTTGCTATCGGGACCTATATATACAAGACCTGCCGATTACAAAGGTTGGAAAGTACCTGAAGTTTTAACCAGTGGACATTTTGCCAAAATTGACAAATGGCGGGAAGATATGGCGTTTGAACATACGAAGAAAAGACGACCTGATTTGTTGGAGTAAATCCCAATATATTGCAATTCCAAGTTATAAACTAGAAAATATTGGAATTTGAAATTTGATTATTGAAATTTTATTTATACTTTTGCACCCACATTTGACCAACCTCTGGCGAAAACCGTGAATGTTGCTCAGATTTTAAACCATAATTAGCAATTAAAAATGGCAAATTTAGTAGATTTCGTTAATAGCGAATTTGTAACAAGAAAAGATTTCCCTGAATTTGGAGCTGGTGATACAATCACAGTTTACTACGAGATTAAAGAGGGTGAAAAAACAAGAACTCAGTTTTTTAAAGGAGTTGTTATTCAAAGAAGAGGTACTGGAACAACAGAAACTTTTACAATACGTAAAATGTCTGGTGCAATTGGAGTAGAGCGTATCTTCCCAGTAAACTTACCTGCTTTACAAAAAATTGAAATTAACAAAAAAGGAGCTGTTCGTAGAGCAAGAATTTTCTACTTCAGAGAACTTACTGGTAAAAAAGCAAAAATTAAAGATAAAAGAAGATAATCCTTTTTTTACTACAAATAGAAAAGTCTCGAACGTATCGAGACTTTTTTTATGCAAAAAAATGAGGTGCAAATTATTAAATTCGTAATTTAAAAACCCTAAAATCGCAATTTCATAATTCAATCGATTTCGTGACTTGAGTATTTATTTTAAAGTTATAAATTCTTTATATTTGTTTCCGCGATTTAAAAAAAACAAACAAAACACAATTAATATGGCAAAAATTAAAGTAGCCAATCCAGTAGTAGAATTGGATGGCGATGAAATGACACGAATTATTTGGCGATTTATTAAAGACAAATTAATTCTTCCTTATTTAGATTTAGATATCAAATACTACGATTTAGGCATAGAAAGCCGAGAAGCTACAAGAGACCAGATTACGATTGACTCAGCCGAGGCAATAAAAAAATATAATGTTGGTATCAAATGCGCAACCATTACTCCAGACGAAGAGCGTGTAAAAGAATTTAACTTATCTGAAATGTGGAAATCACCAAACGGTACTATTCGTAATATTGTGGGTGGAACAGTTTTTCGTGAGCCCATTATCATGAGTAATGTACCTAGATATGTTCAAGGATGGACAAAACCAATTGTTATAGGTCGTCACGCTTTTGGTGATCAATACAAGGCTACTGATAAAGTTATTAAAGGAAAAGGAACTTTAACAATGTCTTTCACAAATGAAGCTGGAGAAACAACTACTTGGAACGTTTATGACTTTAAAGGTGATGGTGTTGCCATGTCAATGTATAATACTGACGAAAGTATTTATGGTTTTGCTCATTCTTCTTTTCAAATGGCATTGACCAAAAAATGGCCATTATATCTTTCAACCAAGAATACTATCTTGAAAGCATACGACGGAAGGTTTAAAGATATTTTTGAGGAAGTTTACCAACAACATTATAAAGCTGATTTTGATGCAAATGGTATGGTATATGAACACAGACTTATCGACGATATGGTTGCTTCTGCAATGAAATGGAATGGAGGATTTGTTTGGGCATGTAAAAATTATGATGGGGATGTTCAATCCGATACTGTTGCTCAGGGATTTGGGTCATTGGGACTAATGACATCTGTATTGGTAACTCCAGACGGGAAAACGGTTGAAGCCGAAGCGGCTCATGGTACTGTAACCCGTCATTATAGAATGCACCAACAAGGAAAAGCAACTTCGACAAACCCAATTGCATCAATTTTTGCATGGACAAGAGGCCTTGAACATAGAGGAAAACTGGATGGTAACAATGAGTTAATCAATTTCTGTAATGTTTTAGAGCAGGTCTGTATTGACACGGTTGAGTCTGGAAAAATGACCAAAGATTTAGCAATGTTAGTAAAACCTGAAGGATTAACAGATGCTGACTATCTTACAACTGAAGCATTTTTAGAAGCAATTAAATCTAATTTAGATAGTAAATTAGCTTAATTTTCTAAAAGTACAATTTAGATAAAAAAAGACAATCGTTCCTGATTGTCTTTTTTTATCTATTTTTTTTGATTATAATAATGCGTTTTGGTTGACAAAATTTATTAATTCAACGGCATTTCTAACTTGAAATTTGTGTAATAAATTGCGTCTATGTGTTTGTACTGTTAAAAAACTTAGAAATAATATATCTGAAATTTCTTGAGTCGATTTTCCTTGAATCAAAAGTTGCAAGATTTCTTTTTCTCTTAATGTTAATCTTGGGATACTTTTTAAATCTGAAAATTGTGCCTTATTTATTAATACTTCAACTTCTTTGCTGAAAACAATCTTACCGTCCAACGCATTTTTTATACAATAAGTAAATTCGTCTAAGCTTGCACTTTTTAATAAATATCCATTTGCTCCATTTTTTATCATTTGTAGAACAATACTTCTTTCGGATTGACTGCTCATTCCTAATACAATTATTTTAGGAAACTTTTTTTTAATTTTTAAACACACATCTATTCCGTTATCATCTTTTAAAAAAACATCTAACAATAGAACATCAATTGTACTTAGTTTCTTAAAGTTAAATAGGCTCAAACTATCATTAAATCCTGACACTACATGGTAATCTTCAGATTTTGAAAAAAGCAGATTTAAGCCTTCAATGATTAGTGGATGATCATCAAGAATTGCAATTTTTATTTTGTTAGAAGCATTCATATTTTTAGTTCAATATTGTAATAAGTCCCCGATTCATTACTTTCGAGATTATATGTTCCACTAAGTAATTCTACTCTACTTTTCAAATTTTTTATTCCTAAACCCGTTTTATCGTCTATGCTTGCAACGTCAAAACCTTTTCCATTGTCTTCGACCGATATAAAAAATGATCCTTCGTTTTGGCTACACGAAACCAGAATCTCAGTGCATTGTGAATGTTTTAATGCATTATTTAACAATTCTTGAATGATTCTATAGATATTTATCTGGCTCGAAATAGGAATCGTATTTGTAATATCAAAAGCTTGAAATTCTATTTTTACTTTCTCAGAGTGTAATAGATGGCATAAATCACTTAGTGCATTTTCTAATCCTAATTTTAAAAGTGATTCGGGTACTAAATTATAGGATACTTGCCTCAATTCACTAATTGAGGTGCTTAATAATTCGTTGAAATGTGACAAGTTATCATCACTTATTTTCTGATTATCAAACCTAGAAATTAAAATTTTGAGTGCAGAAAGCTTACTCCCTATTCCATCATGTAGTTCTCTTGCAATTCTTTTGCGTTCTATTTCTTCTCCATCAATCATAGCTTGCATCACTTCAATCTCTTTTTGAGTCTTAAGTGTAGAAATATTTTGACTATAATTTTTTTCGATTTCTTCTGTTAATAATCTTTGCGTTTTGGCATTCTTTGAAAGAAAAAACACAATCAATAATAAGATTAATGATAGTAAACCAAAAAGAATATAAATTAACTTATTGTTTTTTGAAATTAGTACTGCTTTTTGTTTTTGAGATTCGAGTTCTTTAATCTTCTTTTCGTTTTCTATCTTGTTAAACTTGGTCTCTAGTTCTAAAACTCTATTTTTTGATTGAGCTTCTGATAAACTATCGCTAATTTTTATATAGTCTTGATTTGCTAGAAAAGCGTTTTTATAATCATTCTTTTTTTGATATAACAAAGCTAATTCTTTGTAATAATTCTTTTTTTCAGTTATAAATAAGTTTCCATTTTCAATTAAGTCTACTAATAGCTTTTCAGCTGTTGAAAATTGTTTTAGTGCTACTAAAGCTTGGTATTTAACAAATTTTAATCTGTTTAAAGATTGCATTTCATTATTTAAAATACAATTTTCAATCCCTTTTTCGCATCTCCTTAATGCTTGATTATAATTTTTGAGCTTATAATAATATAGTGCTTCAGCGAAATAATAAAGACCGTTCAAATTTGATTTTGGATAATCTTTTAAAATGTTGAATGCTTTTTCGAGGTTTTCTTTTCCTTTTATTAATTTTTCTAAATATATCAGGTTTTCTGCATTGACAATATATAACTCAACTTTTGACTCAAGTAAAACGGGTGATTTCTTATTGGCCTTATTGATTTCATTTATTGCTTTTTGCATATAAAAATCAGCTTTTTCTCGATCTTCTATGTTCATTAAAGCTATTCCAACCAACTTATATAAATCGGAGATTATCTCCGCATTTTTTGATTTGATTGCAACTGGTATTGCTTCTTCAACAAGTAAACGCATAGATTCTTTTTCATCATCTTGCATCTGTCTAATTATTGAAAGATTTTGCAAAATGAGTGCTTGCATTTCATAACTTGTCTTGAATTTATGCTTTCTAATTTTTTGCAACGTTATAGCAATTTTCTCGCCGAAAATGGTTGTTTCTCCTTTTAAAATATGGTGTACACTATTATAATAGCCTGATACATCTTTTAAATATTTATATTTTCCAGAATATTTATTTCCAATTTTAAGAAAATATTCAAATTTCTTTATATCACCATTTCTTCTATGTAAATCGGATATTTTATAACTTAAATAAGATCGAACACTATCATCTTTAGTAGTATTAATAATATGAGTAATACTATCAATAAACTTTTCGTCATTATTTAATGAATTAAATCGTTGCCCATAGATATTAATTTGGGCTAATAAAAAAATAAGAAATACAATTAGTCTAGTCATATAGTAAGCTGAAAATCAAATTTAGTGAATATTAAATTAATAATTCGTTTCATAACCTACCTGAATTCAGGTAAAAATAATTACTTTTTTTTCGGTATTTGAAAGCTTTCTTTTATAAAGTAATATTGATAAATAAAAAATCAATTCTAAAGAAACTTTTTAAGCAATAAAAAATAACATGAAAAAAGGAGTACATATTCTATTATTTTTTTTGACACAGATTTGTATATCACAAACTTGGACAACTGTTGCTCCTATACCAGAAGCCATCAGAGCAGGAAATACTGCTGCATATAAATCGGCTGGGGATGGGTTCTTGTTTGTGGTTTCGGGAAGAAACCAAAATGGTTTAATTACA
>CAZLEU010000145.1:0-6352 GCA_964558625.1 uncultured Flavobacterium sp. | reverse complement strand
CTAAAAGAAAATTTAAAACTTCTGTATTTTGAGCCACATATGGTTTAAAAGTAATAATAGGAATTGCATAAATAATACTATCTTCACGAGCCTTTGCAGTCATCATGTAGTTGTTTTTGGCAAAAAAGGGACGTAGACCAAAAATTTCACCTTCCACACATTTGTTTAATAATGTTTCCTCTGCATCTGAAACTACAGATAAATTTATAACACCAGATGCTACAACATAAAAACTATCATGAAGCTTATCGTTGATTTGAAAAAGCGTTTGGTTTTTCTCAAGGTTTATAACACGAATATTGGTTGCAATATGAGTTAATTCTTCAAAAGATAAATTACTAAAAGGTAAATGTTCTTTTAGAAAATCTGCGATTCTAGATGCAATTACGTTCATTGGTTATCGTTATTTCGAGTTGTAAAATTACTATTAAAAATAATAACTAACAATTATATGAAAAGGTTTTAATTATGTATAAACTTTATATTTAAAATAGTGATTTTAAAAGGTTTGAAAATATTCTATTTTACATAATATAAATTATAGTTCAATAATATAACTTTATTTTTATTCAGAAAAAGCGATTTCTCTAAATTTTTTTCCAATAAGTAAATTGAGTTTTTGTTTATAATCTTCAATTAACCAGTCTTTATAATTTTTGCTACAATGGCTTAAACATTTAGAATATCGTTTCATTCTATACTCAATATCATCTGCAAGTTCACGTGCCAAAATTTTTGCACTATAGAGATCATTTGAATTGATAACACACATGATGGCATGTTGTTCAAGCGATTTTTCAATTACAACTTTTGAACGCAAATTTTGTGCAACGGCAAGTTTGTGTTCTTCATCAACATCAAACGTTACATTGTCTGATTTAGAAAATTTCTTTCTCAACTGATCTGGCATTACATATTTAAAATGCATTTCAATATCGGCATCATCTCTTAGATTTTCCAAATAATTTTCGGGAGACTCAAATATATGTTGCCAATTTACAGGATCGCTCCACAGACCAAATCTAGCTGCATTATTACCTAAATCTATAACTATGAATTCTTCTTTATTAGGCAACCTTCTTGAGCCACGACCAATCATTTGAAAGTATAATGTTAAAGATTTTGTAGCTCTATTTAAGATTATGCTTTCAACGGTTGGTTCGTCGAAACCGGTTGTTAAAATTCCAACAGATGTTAAAATTGCATTTGGTGTTTTTTTAAACCAATTTAATATTTCTTTTCGATCTTCGTTTGATGTAGTATTATCAAGATGTCTTATGTCAAAACCTGCTGCTTTGAATGTTTCATATACATATAATGATGTGTTTATACCATTATTAAATATTAACGTTTTTTTGCCTAATGATTTTTCAGTATATGCATGCAAAAGTTTTTCTTGCATTACCATATTACTATATAAATCATCAGAAGATTTAACAGTATAATCACCATTAATACCAACTTTTAGCGAACTTAATCCGACATCATAACTATAAGTGGTGGCTTTTGCCAAAAAGCCATTTTCTACCAATGATGCAATTGTATCTCCAACAATTAACTCATCATAGTTTTGATACATTGGTAATTTTATATTTGAACTCAATGGTGTTGCTGTAACACCCAAAATAAAAGCATTCTGGAATGAACTCAATAATTTTCTAAATGAATTATAATGTGCTTCATCTATAATGACCAATCCAATGTTATCCAAATGAAGTTTTTCATCATTTATGCGATTCTTCAATGTTTCAACCATTGCGACAAAACACGAATAATCATTTTGATCGGGTAATTCTTTTACTTTGCTATTGATGATTTTATTCTTTACATCAAACCCTTTAAGCATTTTTGATGTTTGCTTACATAGCTCGATTCTATGTGTTAAAACAACTACTTTCTTATTATGTTTGGATAAGTATCTTCTAACAATTTCAGAAAAAATAACTGTTTTACCACCGCCTGTTGGTAATTGATATAATAAATGATAATTGCTTTTGGCATTATCCAAACGTTCAAAAATGGCATCAATATCACCTTGTTGATAGTTATAAAGTTCCTTTTTCTCTTCGATTTCTATATCTAAATTTCTGTTTGGCATCTTACAGTTTTGGTGGTAATGCAAAAATACATCCAATCTCAATTTAAAATTGCAAAATGTCGATGAAATGCATATTTATAGGTTTAAACACTCTATTTTATCGATAAACTGATAAGAATTTATCCATTTTTGGCAAAAAAGGGACGTAGACCAAAAATTTCACCTTCCACACATTTGTTTAATAATGTTTCCTCTGCATCTGAAACTACAGATAAATTTATAACACCAGATGCTACAACATAAAAACTATCATGAAGCTTATCGTTGATTTGAAAAAGCGTTTGGTTTTTCTCAAGGTTTATAACACGAATATTGGTTGCAATATGAGTTAATTCTTCAAAAGATAAATTACTAAAAGGTAAATGTTCTTTTAGAAAATCTGCGATTCTAGATGCAATTACGTTCATTGGTTATCGTTATTTCGAGTTGTAAAATTACTATTAAAAATAATAACTAACAATTATATGAAAAGGTTTTAATTATGTATAAACTTTATATTTAAAATAGTGATTTTAAAAGGTTTGAAAATATTCTATTTTACATAATATAAATTATAGTTCAATAATATAACTTTATTTTTATTCAGAAAAAGCGATTTCTCTAAATTTTTTTCCAATAAGTAAATTGAGTTTTTGTTTATAATCTTCAATTAACCAGTCTTTATAATTTTTGCTACAATGGCTTAAACATTTAGAATATCGTTTCATTCTATACTCAATATCATCTGCAAGTTCACGTGCCAAAATTTTTGCACTATAGAGATCATTTGAATTGATAACACACATGATGGCATGTTGTTCAAGCGATTTTTCAATTACAACTTTTGAACGCAAATTTTGTGCAACGGCAAGTTTGTGTTCTTCATCAACATCAAACGTTACATTGTCTGATTTAGAAAATTTCTTTCTCAACTGATCTGGCATTACATATTTAAAATGCATTTCAATATCGGCATCATCTCTTAGATTTTCCAAATAATTTTCGGGAGACTCAAATATATGTTGCCAATTTACAGGATCGCTCCACAGACCAAATCTAGCTGCATTATTACCTAAATCTATAACTATGAATTCTTCTTTATTAGGCAACCTTCTTGAGCCACGACCAATCATTTGAAAGTATAATGTTAAAGATTTTGTAGCTCTATTTAAGATTATGCTTTCAACGGTTGGTTCGTCGAAACCGGTTGTTAAAATTCCAACAGATGTTAAAATTGCATTTGGTGTTTTTTTAAACCAATTTAATATTTCTTTTCGATCTTCGTTTGATGTAGTATTATCAAGATGTCTTATGTCAAAACCTGCTGCTTTGAATGTTTCATATACATATAATGATGTGTTTATACCATTATTAAATATTAACGTTTTTTTGCCTAATGATTTTTCAGTATATGCATGCAAAAGTTTTTCTTGCATTACCATATTACTATATAAATCATCAGAAGATTTAACAGTATAATCACCATTAATACCAACTTTTAGCGAACTTAATCCGACATCATAACTATAAGTGGTGGCTTTTGCCAAAAAGCCATTTTCTACCAATGATGCAATTGTATCTCCAACAATTAACTCATCATAGTTTTGATACATTGGTAATTTTATATTTGAACTCAATGGTGTTGCTGTAACACCCAAAATAAAAGCATTCTGGAATGAACTCAATAATTTTCTAAATGAATTATAATGTGCTTCATCTATAATGACCAATCCAATGTTATCCAAATGAAGTTTTTCATCATTTATGCGATTCTTCAATGTTTCAACCATTGCGACAAAACACGAATAATCATTTTGATCGGGTAATTCTTTTACTTTGCTATTGATGATTTTATTCTTTACATCAAACCCTTTAAGCATTTTTGATGTTTGCTTACATAGCTCGATTCTATGTGTTAAAACAACTACTTTCTTATTATGTTTGGATAAGTATCTTCTAACAATTTCAGAAAAAATAACTGTTTTACCACCGCCTGTTGGTAATTGATATAATAAATGATAATTGCTTTTGGCATTATCCAAACGTTCAAAAATGGCATCAATATCACCTTGTTGATAGTTATAAAGTTCCTTTTTCTCTTCGATTTCTATATCTAAATTTCTGTTTGGCATCTTACAGTTTTGGTGGTAATGCAAAAATACATCCAATCTCAATTTAAAATTGCAAAATGTCGATGAAATGCATATTTATAGGTTTAAACACTCTATTTTATCGATAAACTGATAAGAATTTATCCATTTTTGGTTTAAAACTTCATCATGAATAGCCACTACTCTACTTTTGAATTCATAAAAAACTTCTTTTTCAAACATGAAAGCAATAGCTTGTTCAAACGAATTAAACATGCTTTTATAAAAGGACTCTTGATTTATTTGTCTTTCTGACGATAATGTTTGCGCAATTTCAATATTATAAAGCATTACATCAGCTATTATAAAAGGATCTACTCCTAATGAAATAAAATGTTTGATACATTTTTGAGCAATTGATCGTCTCATTTTTGGCTTTTTGCCTCTATTAGGGAAATATTCATTTGTTATTTTGAGTTTTGCTTCTTTAATTAAATCATTTTCTTTTGGATTAAAAACAAAATCGTAATAGACTTTAACGTCTTTAAATTTTTCATATAATTCAATGATTTGCTCTTCTAACTGTTCTTTGGTTAGTTCTGATACAAATTTTTTAAGGTCTCTTTTACTCATGTTAAATGCTAAATTATTGCAAAAGTAATACAGTTAGTAGGTTTATAAAGTAGTATATTGTTAATTTTGCATTTTGAAAAGAAATAGTATCATGACAAAAATTTTTAAATATATAGCAATTTTAGAAGGGATTTCATTCTTAATTTTATTAGCCAATATGCTATTTGTTAAGCCAACCCATTTTGGATTATACAAATCCTTGTTGTTCCCTATAGGTATGGCACATGGCTTTTTATTTATTGGCTATGTTATAATTTCGATAATAATTAGAGAGGAACAAAAATGGAGTTTTAAAGATTTAGCAATTGTAAATATTGCATCATTCCTACCATTTGGAACTTTTTACATAGAAAAGAAATTTTTAAAAAATGCATAGTTTTATTGAAAAAATCTTTGGTTGGTGTTATCCTCTTTTACTAAAAATAGGGTTCAATGATACCCTTGCCTCATATTTTAGTTTAATACTTAATATAGTCCTACTTGGATTTTTGGCATATGGTATTTATGTTATTTTTAGAATAATTTTGGTTACCATATTAGTTGTTATTGCTAAAAAAACAAAAACAAATTTTGATGATTTATTAGTTAATAATCAAACTGCCAAATACATAGCGCATTTAATTCCGTTTCTTTTTATCTACAAATCAGTTCCAATTATTATGGAAAATTTTGTTAGTTGGGAATGGTTTTTTGCCAAAACAGTCGGTGTATATATTGTATTATTCAGTTTATGGATAAGTCGAAGCATCCTAAATGCTACTAGAGATTTTTTAAAATCGAAACAGCGTTTTAGCGATAAACCTATTGATAGTTATGTACAAGTAATTATGATTGTGTTATGGATGTTTGGCATTTTTGTAATTATCTATGAAATTTTTGATATTGAAAAAAAGACAATTCTTGGTGCATTAGGAGCAATTTCTGCCATTATCATTTTGGTTTTTAGGGACACTATTCTTGGTTTTGTTGCTAGTATTCAAGTTTCGTTAAATGATATGGTACGCATTGGTGATTGGATTACTTTTGACAAATATGGAGCAGATGGAGATGTAATAGAAATTAACCTTGCAACAGTGAAAGTTAGAAACTTTGATAATACAACCACAACTATTCCAACTTATAGTTTGATATCGGATTCATTTAGAAACTGGCGAGGTATGTTAGATTCTGATGGCAGAAGAATTAAAAGACACCTATTAATTAAAGCTAAAAGTATTCGATTTCTAAATGAAGAAGAATTGGAAAAAATGAAAAAAATCCAATTGATTTCAAAATACATAGATACACGTCAATCTGAAATAAATAATTATAATAAAACATATAATGTAGATAAATCACTTTCTATTAATGGTAGAAATATGACAAATTTTGGATTGTTTAGAAAGTATATTACAAACTATTTAGAAAATTATCCAGGATTAAATAAGAATATGATTCTATTGTGCAGACAATTACAACCAACTGCATATGGAATTCCTCTTGAAATTTATGCTTTTTCCAAAGATCAAAGATTTGAACAATACGAGTACATAATGGCCGATATTTTTGACCA
>CAZLEU010000144.1:0-6385 GCA_964558625.1 uncultured Flavobacterium sp. | reverse complement strand
TGTTAGAATATCAATACTTTAAACTATACTAAATGTTATGTTAAATATTGTTCAAAAAAAATGAAACAAAAAAAAGCGCCAACTTAATGGGCGCTTTTTTCAAAACTATATTTTTTTTAGAAATTAGTTTCCTTCTTTTTTAGCATCTTCAATCATTTTTTCATTTGCAGTAATTGCAAATTCAACTCTACGATTTTGTGCTTTGCCTTCGGCAGTTTCATTAGAGGCTATAGGATCAGATACTCCCATACCTTTAGATGTAAAACGAGATACATTTAACCCTTTTGATGCCAAATACGTTTTTACAGAAGCCGCTCTTTGTTCGGACAGTTTTTGGTTATACTCTACTGCACCTGTACTATCTGTATAACCATAAATTATAATATCTGTATCTGCATAGCTCTGAAAAACAGGAACTAGTTTGTCAAGATTTGCTTTGGCAGTAGCTGTCAAACTTGATTTATTTGTATCAAAACGAACTGCATTTTCACCCAAAACTAGTCTAATTCCTTCTCCTATTCTTTCTACTTGTGCACCTGGTAAAGCAGTTTCAATTTCACGAGCCTGTTTATCCATTTTGTTACCAATAACACCTCCAGCTACACCACCTACTACACCACCAAGAACAGCTCCCATTTCGGTATTCATTCCTTTAACATTATTTCCGATAACACCTCCCAAAACAGCTCCTGCAATGGCACCAATAGCTGCGCCTCGTTGTGTCTTATTGGTGTTTTTTACCGATTCACAACTTGTAAAAACAGTACTTACAGCAAGTATTACGATTAAAGCAATTACAATTATCTTTTTCATATTTTCTTTTTTATATTATTTTTTATTAAATTGATAAACAACATTTACCATCTTCCCTCCAATATTCACGCCATCAAGTAATTGGAAAGTAGTATCTGTCTGATTTGCTACTGTAAGAATGTAACCTTCTTTAACTTTCTTCGCTTTTAAACCTTCATCTAAAAATTTCATAACAAATCGCCCGTCTTTGTTGATATACCAAGTAATATCTGTTGAATAGGAATCACATCCTGATGCATTTAGAGACATTGAACCCGTGTTATTATTGGATATAAATCTCCATGTACTTCCTACAAAGCACTTTGAATCTGCAATCCCAAATGAGTTCACCTTAATGACATCTGAGCCGGGATACGTAACAGAGGCTACTGTCCAATCGCCTTTTATTACTCTTTCAGATTTATTATCAACTTTTGTACTTGTAACCTGTTGTTTTGGCTTACATCCTACTACAAAAACTGAAAACGCAATTAATAAAATAATTTTTTTCATGAATACTTTTTTAAATGTTATACAACCACAAATATACAAATGATTAAATCAAATATTTTCAAAACATCGATAAAATATAAGAAAATGACTTTAAACGACAATTTGTCACATTATTAAAATTGGTATTCTATTTGAAATAGAGAATAGAAAATAAATAATTAAAAACTTATAAATATGACAACAGGAAAAATTAATGTTTCGGTAGAAAACATCTTTCCCTTAATCAAGAAATTCTTATATAGCGATCACGAAATTTTCTTGCGTGAGTTGGTTTCAAATGGGACTGATGCCACTTTAAAACTAAAACACCTAACTAGTATTGGTGAAGCAAAAGTAGAATATGGAAATCCAATTATCGAGGTAAAAATTGATAAAGAAGGAAAAAAACTCCACATTATTGACCAAGGTTTGGGAATGACAGCCGATGAAGTTGAAAAATACATCAATCAAGTTGCTTTTTCTGGTGCCGAAGAGTTTTTAGATAAATATAAGGATTCTGCCAAAGATTCAGGTATTATTGGACATTTTGGCTTAGGGTTTTATTCTGCCTTTATGGTTGCTGAAAAAGTAGAAATCATAACAAAATCATACAAAGAGGAACCAGCTGCACACTGGACATGTGATGGAAGCCCTGAGTTTTCCTTAACATCTCATGACAAAACCGATAGAGGAACTGAAATCATTCTACATATTGCAGAAGATTCTTTAGAGTTTTTAGAGGAATTCAAAATCAGAGAATTGTTGAATAAGTATAATAAGTTTATGCCTATTCCTATCAAATTTGGAACCAAACAAGAAGCATTACCTAAACCAGAAGACGCTCCAGAAGATTATAAAACGGAGTATAAGGAAGTTGACAACATCATTAACAATCCAAATCCTGCATGGACAAAACAACCTGTCGATTTGACCGATGAAGACTATAAAAATTTCTATCACGAATTGTACCCAATGCAATTTGAAGAACCTTTATTTAATATTCATTTGAATGTTGATTATCCATTCAACTTGACAGGAATACTGTATTTTCCTAAAATGTCAGCTGATTTGCAAATGCAAAAAGATAAAATTCAGTTGTATCAAAATCAAGTTTATGTAACTGACAATGTAGAAGGAATTGTTCCAGAATTTTTAGGAATGTTAAAAGGGGTTATTGATTCGCCAGATATTCCGTTGAATGTTTCTCGCTCTTACTTGCAAGCTGATGGAAACGTAAAGAAAATTTCAAATTATATTACTCGTAAAGTTGCCGATAAACTAAAAGCATTGTTTACCGAAAACCGCGAAGATTTTGAAAAAAAATGGAATGACATCAAAATTGTTCTAGAATATGGAATGCTCTCTGAACCAAAATTCTACGAAAAAGCGGGTGATTTTGTTTTATATCCAACGGTAGATGATAAGTATTATACTTTGGCTGAGTTAAAAGAAGCTATCAAAGAAAACCAAACAGATAAAGATGGAAAATTAGTCGTTCTATATGCCTCAAACAAAGAGGCACAACATGGTTATATTGACATTGCAAAAGAAAAAGGTTATCAAGTTTTATTACTTGATTCACCCATTGTTTCACATTTGATTCAAAAATTAGAAGGTGACAACGAAAAAATGACTTTCACTCGTGTTGATTCTGACCATATTGATAATCTAATCAAGAAAGAAGAAACACAAATCTCAAAACTTTCTGATGACGAAAAAGAAAGTCTAAAAACAGTTGTTGAAGCCATTATACCAAAACCAACCTATTCTGTACAAATGGAAGCTCTTGATAGTAATGCAGCGCCATTTATCATTACGCAACCAGAATTTATGCGTCGTATGAAAGAGATGAGTCAAACTGGCGGCGGCGGTATGTTTGGAATGGGAAATATGCCAGAAATGTACAATCTAGTTGTAAACACAAACTCTGAACTGGCCACAACAATCTTGAAAAGCGAAGATAAATCAGCTCAAGAAAGTCTTGTAAAACAAGCATTAGATTTAGCCAAAATCTCCCAAGGTTTATTAAAAGGTGAAGAATTAACTGCTTTTGTAAAAAGAAGTTTTGAGTTGATCAAATAATTCGAAATTTGACGCTAGAATATTAAGGTAAACCTGTGAGTGTAAACTTGCAGGTTTTTTTGTAGTTTTGGTTTTCAATTAAAAAAAAATGAAATTCATCCTTCGCCCTTGGCAACTTTATGACGTAAACAGTTTGGTTAAATATGCTAATAATATAAATTTGACAACGTATTTTACAAATCGTTTCCCAGTACCTTATACTGAAAATGATGCACAAAAATTTATAGAAATAGCCCAGAATGATTCACCATTATTAAAATATGCTATTGAAATAGATGGCGAAGCGGTTGGTGGCATTGACTTTCATCCACAAACTGATATTTTATGCAAAAATATTGAAATTGGTTATTGGATTGGAGAACCCTTTTGGGGAAAAGGAATTATGACCGAAGTTGTAAAAGAAATAATTCCCATTGGCTTTGAACGATTTGATATAACTCGCATTTATGCAAAATGTTTTGGCGAAAATCTTGGTTCACAAAAAGTACTGGAAAAAGCGGGGTTCGAATTGGAAGCGCGTTTTGAAAAAACAATCTTCAAATATAACACTTTTCAAGATGAACTTATTTATGCTGTGAGAAAACAATAATTTCCTAACTTCGTACTACGTAAAACAAACCTTATATCTATCATGACACTCAACATAGAAACACCTGCTCTACTTTTCTCTGCAACATCTCTTATTCTTTTGGCTTATACAAATCGATTTTTAACTATTGCACAAATTGTTCGTGGTTTAAAAAAAACATATGATGAGAAAGAAAATAAAAGCATCTTGTTAGAAATTAAAAATCTTAACTTACGACTAACGCTCATAAGGTTCATGCAACTTTTTGGGGTCATGAGTTTATTCTTATCAGTATTTGCTATGTTGGTTTTATTTTTGAACTTGCAAATTATAGGAATTTATATATTTGGTGCTAGTTTGCTATGTCTACTCATATCGTTAGGAATATCTTTTTGGGAAATTAGTATTTCTGTGACAGCCCTAAGGGTTCATTTAAGCGATTTATTAGATACAAAAAACGATACATTATAAATCGAACACATACCATTTTTAAGCCTAAAAAATCCCTATCATTGGGGATTTTTTTTTCAATCTAAAGTTGGAATTTTGAAGTTATTAACTTTAATTTTTTTCAACTATGAAAAATTTGACTTATTCCTGCAGTGGTGTCTATAATCCCGACACCAAAGAACTAAATTTTGAAATAATTATTCCAAAAGAGAGTTCTGACAATTCATATATTTTTTATCCATTTTATAATTTATCCAAAAACTTAAGAAAGGTTTCATCAGACAAAAACGACTCTGAAAGACACAAAAATGTAATTCTTGTTTTTTTCAAAAAAACTAACGATAGTGGTGATCTAATGCAAGAAGAAACAAATGTTTTTATGAGTAAAATCAATATGGAATATAAATCTGTTTTTGAACACCCAGATTTAAAAGAATTTGACATGGATTTAGATGAAAATCCGTTGTTAATAATTATTCATAATAATTTATTTGAAATTGAAATTGTAAATTCAATTTTTGATAACTTACAAGTCTATTATGACAATTACTATATTGATAAAAACACACAAATGCCACTGTACAATTTTCCAAATGCGAAAGGTGGCCCAAAACTTACCGGTTCAGGTAATATACGCAAAGATTAGATGAGAATAAGCAGTATTTATGTCCTAATCATTTTAGTTTTTTTTGCGAATGTATCCAATATACATTCGCAAAGTTCTTTCCTGAAAGAAATTGACAAAGAACTTGAAATAGGAAAAATACCTAAGAGCTTTTATTCGATTAAACCTTCCAAATTATCTTCAAAAGATTTAGCATTTTATTACAAACTAATGGCTAAATATAACGACATCTATAATTATGAAGATAAAGCTCTTGATTATTTTATCAAATCAAAAAAACAGTATTTAAAATGCAAAGATCTTGATAATGCAATGGATTTAAACTTGGATATTGCTTTTTTACTAAGTGCAAATTTTAAAGACCTTACGCTTCCACAAAAGTATATTGACGAATATATGAAGTATGCCTTTAAAACAAAAAATGATTCAAAAGTAGTAAAAGGGTATGTTGAAATTGCAACATTATATATAGAAGAGCCATCAAAAAGTTTACCCTATTTTAGAAAAGCACTTCAGTTAAATAAGAAAGTTAAAGATACCCTACAAGAATCAAGAATATACAACAACATGGCCGTTAGTTTTAACGAATGGGCTAACATGCCAGACTCTGGTCTTTACTATCTAAAAAAAGATTTGGTTATTTTAAACAAATATAAAGACTCATCAAATATTTGTATGAATTTAATAAACCAAGCTGCTAGTCATAGTCATATGAAAAACTATGATAAAGCCATCGAATTACTCAAATTGGCTAGGGAAAATAAAAACCTAGATTTTAGAAAAAACAGCTCTGCTAGAATAAATTATCTATTATATTCAAATTATAAAACCATACACAATTATCCAGAAGCATTAAGATATTTGGAAGAATCAATGGCTTATAAAGATTCAATTAACGAAGATAAAATTAAAGTTGCTATTTCTGATATTGATACAAGATATAGAACGCAAGAGAAAGAGCTAGAAAATTTAACTTTAAAAAATGAATTACAAGTGAACAATATTATCACATATACAATTATTGGTCTTTTTATTGTATTTGTAATTGTTGGTCTTCTTTTTTATATAAACTTTATTAATAAAAAGAAAATTAATGAACAAAAAGGGCTTATTGAAATTCAAAGATTACAGAATAGTTTAAAAGAGCAAGAACTAAACCAAATAGATGTAATGCTTGAAAGTCAAGAAACAGAACGACAACGAATTGCAAATGAACTACACGATAATTTAGGAAGTATGTTAGCTACCCTAAAATTAAATTTTGAAAACTTAAGACAGAAAAAAGAAAATTTAGCTACAGAGGAAAGCAACTTATATGATAAAACCGACACATTAATTGACGAAGCTTATCAAGAAATTAGAAATATTTCACATCT
>CAZLEU010000143.1:0-6392 GCA_964558625.1 uncultured Flavobacterium sp. | reverse complement strand
CTATCTGATAATATCAAAGAAGTCAAACCAACCGTTTTTTCTGTAGTTCCAAGGTTACTAGAAAAAGTCTACGATAAAATTTATGCCAAAGGTACTGATCTCAAAGGCATCAAAAAGAAACTGTTTTTTTGGGCAATAGAACTCGGATTACAATACGAACCTTATGGTGCCAATGGCTTCTGGTACGAAACACAACTCAAAATTGCACGTAAACTTATCTTTAGCAAGTGGAAAGAAGGCTTGGGAGGTAATCTAGCCGTTATGGTATCGGGAAGTGCGGCATTGCAACACCGCCTTACAAGAATATTTGCAGCAGCAGACATGCCTGTTATGGAAGGATATGGGCTTACAGAAACATCTCCCGTTATTTCGGTAAATGATGTTAGAAACAAAGGATTTAAAATTGGTTGTGTTGGCAAACCAATAAATAATGTTGAAGTCAAAATTGCCGAAGATGGCGAAATCTTGTGCAAAGGCCCCAATGTAATGATGGGATATTACAAAGACCCCGCTTTAACAGCCGAAGTATTGAAAGAAGGCTATTTCCACACAGGTGATATTGGTGAAATTGATGCAGAAGGATTTCTCAAAATCACCGATAGAAAGAAAGAAATGTTTAAAACGTCTGGAGGGAAATATATTGCACCTCAAATAATTGAAAATACGCTTAAACAATCTCTATTTATAGAGCAAGTCATGGTAATTGGTGATGGCGAAAAAATGCCTGCTGCTATTATTCAACCTAGTTTTGACTTTATCAGAGAATGGGCAAAACGTCATGCTGTAGACGTAGGTGATTTTAACGAAGAAATAGCTTCTAATCCAGAGGTAATTAAAAGGATTCAAGATGAAATAGATAGTGCCAATGAAAAATTTGGTAATTGGGAAAAAATTAAACGATTTGAGCTTACACCCAATGTATGGAGCATAGATGGAGGTGAACTAACCCCAACACTCAAACTAAAACGTAAAATTGTTAGAGAAAAATACGCAGATCTTTATAAGAAAATTTATGGGTAGAACTGAAAGTTAGAAGATTTGCTTGATTTGTTCAACTTAAAATAAATCTGGTATCTGTTTTCTAAATCTCAATAAACTCATTATAAACAATTTCCGTTTTCAAAAAGTTAATAAATTCTATTCCAATAGATTAAACAATTCTTAATTTTTACTACTTTTAATTTATTAACCAATAAAACTATTTAAAATTATGAATGCAAAAAACTTTATTATTGGCGGTATCGTCGGAGGTATTGTCGATTTTCTGTTAGGATGGGTCTTTTATGGTATGCTATTTACCTCAATCTATCCAGAAAATGAAAATACCAAATTAGAATTTATCTTTTTGGGTTGTATGACATTTGGCTTTTTAATCTCGCTTATATTTACCAAATGGGCAGGAATTACCAGTCTTATGTCTGGTCTAAAAGCAGGTGCAGTAATTGGTCTTTTATATGGCCTTTCCATGAACTTTTTCATGTATTCTTCGCAACCTGTTAACTATCAACTTTTGGGCTTAGACACAATTGTAAACGTACTCATGGGAGCTGGTGTTGGAGCTATAGTAGCATTAGTACTAGGTAAATTAAAATAGTAACTGCACACAACCTGTTGGATATAATCAGTTAGTAATCAATTTTTTTATCTGATACTCACTTTAAAAGCCACGAAAATCTCGTGGCTTTTTTGTACTATAAAAAAGTATGATCGTTTGCCTTAAAGTTGTTTTGTACTACACGATTCTGAAAGTTTTATTTTCAAACTAAAAAAAAACAGTATTTTTGAAAATCAACATAATACAACACAACAATAGAGAATCATGCTTCCACTATCTATTGTTGCATTTAACAACTGGATAATAAAAAAAATGATGCAAAACATATTTAACAAACAAGTAACCAATGCCCTCGTTGAGCGCATAAATAATTTACATCCTAACTCAGAACCGTTATGGGGTGAAATGACAGTAACCCAGATGTTAGCACATTGCAATATAAGCTATCTCTACACATATCATCCCGAAAGTTTTATTAAACCGAGTCCTTTTAAAAAATTCTTACTCAAAACGTTCGTCAAAAGAATAGTGGTAAGCGAAAAACCCTATTCAAAGAACAGTAAAACATCAGAAGAGTTTAAGGTTAAAGGAGAACGAAATTTTGAAAGAGAGAAGAATAATCTAATCAATAACATTAACAGAACCCAAGAATTGGGAGCAAGACACTTTGAAGGTAAAGAGAACTTTACATTCGGTAAATTATCAAGTCGAGAATGGAATAATTTGTTTTACAAACATATTGACCATCATTTAACACAATTTAATGTTTAAAAAAAATGAGTACAATACAACTACACAGAGTTATAAAAGCCCCTACCGATAAAGTATTTAGAGCATTTTCCAATCCAACAGCTATGGCCTCTTGGATTCCTCCTTACGGATTTTTATGCGAGATTCAACAGTTTGATTTTAAAGAAGATGGACGTTTTAAAATGTCATTTTACAATTTCACTACAAAAGCGAGCCATTCATTTGGTGGAAAATATGTGAGTATAAAAACCAATGAATTTCTCAAATACACCGATGTTTTTGACGATCCAAACATGCCTGGCGAAATGCTAACATCGGTTTCATTCAAAACGGTAACCTGCGGAACCGAAATTACTATAATACAAGAAGGAATCCCCGAAATGATTCCAACAGAAATGTGCTATTTGGGTTGGCAAGAATCATTAGAAAAACTAATAAAACTAGTAGAACCAGAAATTAATTAATACAAAATCATAAAATTATGGCAACAGTAAATGTATACTTAACCTTCAATGGTAATTGCGAAGAAGCATTTTTATTTTATCAATCGGTCTTTGGTGGAGAATTTCCATATATGGGCCGTTTTAACGAAATGCCACCTAGCGAAGATTGCTCACCAATGAGCGAAGAGGACGGCAACAAAATAATGCATGTTACCCTACCTATCAGTAACGAAACCTGTCTTATGGGAAGTGATACTGCTGGCGAATGGGTAGCGAGTTTCAAGCAAGGCAACAACTATGCTGTTTCTATAAATGCAAGCAGCAAAGACGAAGCCGATAAATTATTCAACGGACTTTCGGCTGGCGGACAAGTTACCATGCCTATGAACCAAACGTTTTGGGGTGCTTACTTCGGAATGTTTACTGACAAATTTGGTATTCATTGGATGGTCAATTTTGACGTGCCACAAGCGTAGTTTTTTTAAGGAAAATATTTTATTGACACCTGACAGGTTTTAGAAACCTGTCAGGTGTTTTTTATGGTCTATTCTTTAAATACTTTTCTTTCTATTAAACTTATACTTCATCACATCTTTAATAATATTAGTATCTGTTCTATTAAACGATAGTAGTTCAGATGCAATATTCGGATTTTGTTGAATTCGTTTAGAGATGATTTCATAAGCTATTTCTTTGGTAAACTCTTTTAAATCAACAGATCTTTCATATTCTTTTTTTATTACAATTAATAAGGATTCTAAAAGTTCATTAGAAGTTTCTTCTTTGTAAACTCTTTCAATTTCATACTTTAATTGCTTTTTGTTTTCAATGTCAGAAAAATAATATGACAAACAATTTGTAGCATCTTTATTAGTGCGCCAACCTTCTAAAAGTAAGTCTTGTGCTTTAGATTTATCACCGATTTTATTTTTTAAAATCAAAGAAGCTTTTATAAATTGAGATTTTGTATTATAATCATCTACAACCTTATAATAATATTCGTTACCTGAACTCTTTTGATTCAACAACATATATAAATCTCCAACTTTTTCAGGCATATTAAACTCCTTATACAAAGCTATTGCTTCTTTATATGCTTTTCCTTTCTCATAACATTCGGCTGCTTTTGATTTGTCTTGGCAATGCTTTAAGTAAACCAATGCTGCCTCTTGATACATGTTCCCTTCTTCTAAAACTTGAGCCGCTCGCACTTTATTTTGCAACAACTTTAAATATACATGCGCTGCTTTTTCATATTCTTTTTTAGAAATAAAATCTTGAGCCAAATCTTCATATCTTTTATGCAATGAAGAAAATCTATTTGAATCTAATAATGCTGCGCTTCCAGAATTACTTTTTGATGAAGCATCATCTGTATCAGTTATTCGAAATACAAAAATAATAATTGCTGCAATAATTGCTAATACAAAAATCCATTTTAATACTATAAAAATAGATCCAATAGTAATTAATTTACTAAGAAAGAAAAGTATCAAAATGACTTTCAAGAAAACATATTTAGAATTTTGAAAAACAGTCGAATCAAAATTTCCAAAAATACCTGAACCAAAACTAGAACCAGATGAGTTATTATTAGCATTAGATTTTCCAAAAATAGTACTAAAATCAAACAAACTCGAACCTTTTTTATTAAATCTAAACTTTCCACTAGCTTCTCCTCTGCTTGTGTTCATTACATCTAATGGAATACCGAGTTGCAAAGCCATTTCTGGATGTTTGTCTAAATAGCTTAAAAACTTGTCAATTTCTTTTTGGTTTCCACTCAAAACTTTTTTTAGATCAAATGGCAAATTTTCAAGAAATTCTTGTTCCGTTTTAGGTGTATCTAACTGCTTTAAAATTTCTTCCTCGTTAACTTCAATTCGAAGTGAAGTTATACTTCTTGGAATGAAAACCGATTTTGATGGAATACCAACTTGAACAGAAACTTGTTTACTATCAGTCACTAGTTCCATCCAATCTATTTCATGAGCCAGTTCGACCAAACCAAAATCTGTATGATAAACATGATAATATTCAGAAAAAACTTGGTGGATCTCTTCTAAAGAAATCATTGGAGAAATAATAGCATTTTCTGGTATAAATAATTTATTATGAATACTTTGAAAAAACATATTTCGTCCAATATCCATTTTTTTAGGGATATTCTTAAAAACAATCAAACAACCATATAGAACATTTGCCGACGAACTTGGCACAGGATAAACAGAAACTTCATTAAGATTAATTCCCATTTGTTGAATTTCTTGTAACCAAAGTCGTGGCGATGAATGGCAAACCAACACTGCACTTTTTGGAAAAAGATTCTTAGAAAATGGTTTTAACTTAAACTCCATGGTCGATAATTTGTTTTATAAATGGATTGATGTACTTTTTTTTAAATTCATCAATTGAAATTTTAGCAAGAGATTTATCCTCATCATAAAAATAATTATTTCCTGCAAACTCCGTATTGGTTGCTAAACATATTGCAAAACTTAAAGAAGTAGGAATATAAAACTCTGGAATTGAAGTATCACTACTTTTCAATGTAACCATACCTTTTTTATCAATAAGTACTTCGCTTCCATCTGGAAAAACAAATTTATTTTTATCTCTAATTGCATTAATTTTTGGTACAGAATTTCGATTTGCAAATAAAAAAACAAAATTCTGTCTATTAAAATCTAAATGATGAATATTGAATTGCAATGTATGATCATCAGTTATAAATATTTTATTAAAGCTCTTTAATATGTTATTTCCAGGATAGTAATACTTGTTAATAATGCTTGTATATTCTTGAATTTTCTTTTCAAAATTATCATCAAAAGTTCTATTTATATTTAACTCCTCATTTTCAAAAATAATATTCCAAAATTCGTTATTCTCAACATTTTTAAGTATATATTTTTCATCAATAAAAAATATTCTACAATTATTTTTCTTTAAATTATTTACTGTAAAATTAATAGTTGCAAAAGCTTTAGTGTTGATATTCAAATAACACAATTTAGATTCATCTTCATAAAAATAAACCAGTTCAAATTCACCTTCACTATTAATACCTAAAGCATAATTACCTCCAGATTTTATTGATATATTTTCAAATAAAGTTATACATCCTTTATAACAATCGTAATGATTATAACTACTTAATGGATAATTATTATTTCTATCCAAATACGATTCTTGTAAGCTTTTATTACTAGATAAAAAATAATATTTATCCTGTAAATAAAAAACTGCAATTGGATTTTGAGGTAACGAAAACAATATTGGATAATTATTAATTATTGGAGTTTCTTTTGATGTTTTTTTAGGTTTACTTTTATTATTATTATTTTTAATCCACAAATCATCAAGAGGCAAAACCATTTTTTGAATATATTTTTTTGTTTTGTTTTTAATTTTGTAAACTTGAATAGTTCCGTCTGGATTAGTAGTTATCATATAGTTCAAAAAATCAGAAAAATCACTCATCGTTTTCATCATAATCTCTGATTTTAAACTATCCTCAGAAGTTATAAAAAACAATTCATTAGAATTCAAATCAAACTTATTAGAGACTACAAATTCTTGAAACCCCAAACTACAATCCAATGAAGGATTTAGAATATTCAAACCATCAACAACCTCATCAA
>CAZLEU010000142.1:0-6576 GCA_964558625.1 uncultured Flavobacterium sp. | reverse complement strand
CTATTTTTGATGGAAATGATTTGGGGAAATTAGGAAATGTTGAATCATTGCCAAATGAAGAAGAAATTAGTATATTTGTCAAGCAAAATTTTGCAGTAAAAGGTGTTTTGAGTGCTGATGATGAAATAAAAAAACACCAACTAGCAAAGGAATATTTAGAAAAAAACGAAGTGTTAAATGCATGGAAAGTGCTTTTGGCCAAAAAATAAATTATATATTATGGAAGTTTCAGGAAAAGTAAAAGTTATAAATGCTGAGCAACAAGTAAGTGCCACATTTAGAAAAAGAGAATTGGTGGTTACAACAGACGAACAGTATCCACAACATATTATGATTGAATTTACACAAGATAAATGCGATTTGCTAAATAATTATACACTAGGCGAGGCTGTAAAAGTTTCAATCAACCTAAGAGGAAGAGAGTGGGTTAATCCTCAAGGGGAAACTAAATATTTTAATTCGATTCAAGGTTGGAGAATTGAAAAACTACAAGCTGAATCAGCTGCTCCTTCACAACAAATGCCTCCAATGCCAGCAACTGAAGCATTTGCTCCAGCAACTGATTTTAAAGAAGAAGAACACGACGATTTACCTTTTTAATTAAGAGTAAAGAGTAAAGAAAATAACACTTAGACTGTCATTCTAAATACATAACTTTGGTTAAATGTTTAGGATGATTTTTTTTATTCAATTCTCAATATTCTGTATTTCTAAAAAATGTATTTTATAACCAAAGAACTTTATTTTCCACCTGTTGAAGAAGCTTCTTATGAGGGAATTTTGGCTATTGGCGGCGATTTATCCGTAAAAAGATTGTTGCTCGCATATGAGAATGGGATTTTTCCTTGGTATAATGAAAATGAACCTATTCTTTGGTGGTCACCAAACGAAAGAATGGTTGTAAATCCACATGATTACAAGGTTTCCAAAAGCTTACGTAATATCATTAACAGAAATATTTTTGAAGTAACCATCAATAAAGATTTTGAAGCTGTAATCAAAAATTGCCAAAAAATTGAAAGAAAAGAACAAGATGGCACTTGGATTTCAACAGAAGTTATAAAAGCATACACCAAATTACATCAATTTGGAAAAGCCATGTCATTTGAAGTTTGGCAAAATAGTGAACTTGTAGGAGGATTATATGGAGTTGATTTGGGACATGTTTTCTGTGGTGAAAGTATGTTCTCTAAGGTTTCAAATGCAAGTAAAGTGGCATTTGTAAAATTAGTTGACTATCTAAAACAAAACAATTACAAACTACTCGATTGTCAAGTTCATAATGATCATTTGGAAAAACTTGGTGCGTTTGAAATTTCGAGACAATCTTTTATGAAAATCTTAAAGTCTTCCCAGTGAAATGTTTTTTTGGTAATCTTAAATTTTATCAACGCTCATCTATTTTCTCGTCCAACAATCGGCTACATGGTCATTTACCATTCCAGTAGCTTGCATGTGAGCATAAACCACTGTAGAACCAACAAATTTAAATCCACGTTTTTTTAAATCTTTACTAATTTTGTCAGAAAGAGGGGTGGTTGCTTGTGCTTGCGACAAATCCCGAAGTTTATTATCTATAGGCTTTCCATCTACAAAATCCCAAATATATTTTGAAAAACTTCCAAATTCTTTTTGAATTTTTATAAAATTTTGTGCATTTGTTACAGCAGAATAAATTTTTAATTTATTTCGGATAATTCCAGTATCCAGTAATAATTTCTGAATTTTATCGTCATTATATTGAGCAATTTTTATATAATCAAAATTATCAAATGCTTTTCTAAAATTTTCTCGTTTATTCAAAATGGTAATCCAACTCAAACCAGCCTGAAATGTTTCAAGCAGTAAAAACTCGAATAATGTTTCGTCATCATACACAGGTTTTCCCCATTCTTCATCATGGTATTTCATGTACAAGTCAGAAGACAAACACCATTTACATCTTACTTTATTTTCCATCTTTAGATAAATATTTTTCTATTGTATAATGACCTAAATAAATTACAGGTGTCATTATAATTGCAATTATTAGTTTTACAAAATACCCCGTAAGTCCAGATTTTATATACTGTTCTGTTGTCATAATCCCAGTAGCCCAAAAAGCAATCCCCAAAACAATAAAGCTATCAAATAATTGTGAAATAATTGTTGAGCCAGTACTTCTAAGCCAAATCATTTTGTTACCAGTACGATTTTTTACAAAATGAAAAAAGGTAACATCAATTAGCTGAGAAACCAAAAAAGCAATAATACTTCCAACAATAATCCATAAACTTTGACCAAAAACGGACAAAAACTGTTCACTAGTAACCGAACTTATTTTAGTAGCCGGAATTTGTATTGCAAAATATAATATAAAGAAAGCATATGCAATTAAGCTAGCTGTAATTATAGATAATTTTTTAACTCCTTTTTCTCCGAAATATTCATTAATTAAGTCAGTTGTGACAAATACAATTGGCCAAGGCAAAATACCAATACTCATTGGGATTCCAAAAACGTTAATCAGTTTGCCTCCAATCATTTCGGCAACTACTGCATTCGTTATAAAAATCCCTGCTAAAATTACATAAACGGTATCTTTTCTTGTTTGAAACATACAACATGAATTAATATCTATTCAAAAGAAAATGTAAATTTATTTTGAATAAAAAAAGCCATTAACAATGATACATTTGTTTAATGACTTGATTGTGGAGAAGATGGGAGTACAAATATTGCAAACCTCATCATTTTAAAACCGCACTAAATACATTAAAAATTCTAAAATATCAATGTTTACAATGCTTTGCAAATATATAATTAGTTTGATATATATTGCAGGAGTTTGAAATAATTTTCATTTCACCGTACAACTACCGTACAAATTCCTTATATTTGAATAGTTAATTAAAATCAACTATGGCAAGTATCAATTTTTTGTATCGTTCAACTAGAAACCAAGCTAAATTACATTTGCGTTTATTGTATCGCTTCAATAACACTGACTTTGTTTTTGGTGTAAATACCAATTATGAAGTATCAAAAGAGTACTGGAGCAAATACCATAAACAAGTTAGGCCGAAAGATATTTCAATTGTCAATAAACAGATTGAAGTGAACAACGAACTGAACAAAATTGAAAACCATATTTTAACTGCTTTTAAATCAGTCAATCCTGATGAAGTAAATAAAGACTGGTTACAAAATCAAATGGATTATTACTACAATCCACCAACAGCAAAAAACGAACTCCCAAAATCTATAATCAACTACATCGATTATTACATTGATATTAAAAAGACTGAATTAACTCAAAGTAGTATTAAAAAATGCAATGTAAATAAACAGCTTTTGTTAAGGTATCAATCTCACTACAACAAAACATTATTGATAAAAGATTTTGATAATGATTTTAAATTAAGTTTTGAAAATTTCTGTTTTGCCGATAATTACGCACCAAATACGATAGCAAGAGCGTTGAGGTTCATTAAAACGATATGCAGACACGCAAAATCAAACGGACTTGAAACCAGTTTTCAATTAGATTCTATTACGGCTAAATATACCAAAGTTGACAGCGTTTATTTGACTACTGATGAACTGGAACAGATTGAGCAAACAGAATATAATGACAGCCTTGAAAACGCAAAAGATTGGTTAATTATCAGTTGTTATACTGGTCAACGAATTTCCGATTTTATGCGTTTTAGTAAAGACCAAATAAGAATTGAAAACGGCAAACCTTTACTGGAGTTTACACAACAGAAAACGGGTAAAATAATGACAATACCAGTACACCCAAAAGTTACCGCAATACTTAATAAAAGAAACGGCAATTTTCCGCACGTTATTTCAGACCAAAAGTATAACGATTATATAAAACTGGTATGTGAACAGGCTAAAATAACTCAGTTAGTTCAGGGAAGTAAAAAAACTGAAACCGCACCCAAAAGTGGTATTTTCAGAAAAGAAACAGGTTTATTTCCTAAATGCGATTTAGTTACTTCTCACATTGGCAGACGTTCATTTGCTACCAATTTTTACGGCAAAATTCCAACAACTTATTTAATCAACGTTACAGGGCATAGCACCGAAACGATGTTTTTAACCTACATAGGAAAAAGTAACAAAGATTTAGCTTTAGAGATAGCAAATTATTTTTAATTAAGAATGTATGAATTTTAAAAAGACAGGTATCAGAATAAAAGATATTGAAAATATTAAACCTCATTTTATTAAACTAGATAGTAAAACAAAAAAAGTTTTAGGCTTGGATAATAAGCAAAAGACAGCAAGTGATTATTTAAAAGAATATTTAGGAGAAAACAAGTTGTTTGATAGTTATAATGAAAAGTGGATTGAAGCAATCAATAAAACTTTGCCAAAAAGAATAAAAGAAAATTGTCTTTATTGCAATGGGAATAGTTCTGATGAAATGGATAAAAAATGTACTTTATTTCATACTGAATCACAAATGAATTTATTTTTTGCAACTCGTGAATTTGTAGCAATAATTGAACAAAACAAACATTTGTTTAATGATAAACAGATACTAAAGAAGTTAACAATAAAATTTTTTGAAGGTTTTCTTTTTCAAGATGGGAGGGTTTTTTATAGTATTGATGCAATTGTTATGGAATGTTTAAAAGAGGGTTTTTATACAATAAGCCAATTCTTTTCAAATAACCCGAATTTTGTAAACTTAGAATTGATAAATAATTCATTAGATGTTATTAATGATGAATTATTACAAATTGTTTTAAATGGAGATGAAGAGCCAATTCACATTAAACCTCAAAAAATGTTTTTTGAAAACAAGAGGGATTATATCTATGAAAAAATGAAAATTGAAGAGTTAAAAAGAAATCAAGAAAATAACACCAATGATAATATAACAAAATCAGAACCAAAACACAATAATATATTTGTAGACAATCATTTTTTTACTTGGGAAAGACTTTTTGAAGCATTTAAAATTAATGAAACAAAAAGAACTGATTTAAGGTTTCTATATGAAGTAATGATAATTGAAGGCATTATACACAATACTGTTTCAGTTACAAATTTTAAAGATTGGTTAAATGATACTTATGAATATTCAATTGATAAATTACATTACACTCCAATTAAAGCATCATCAAATCAAAAAAGATTGGCATTGTATAATGCTATAAAATAAAAAAAACACGCCTAAAAAGGCACAATCTATTGCCGTTAAGGGCGCAAACCCCGAACCACCTTTGCGATATAAATTTTTAAATATCGTAAAGATGACAAATTCAATTTTACTTCAAAACCTCAGCCCTGATGATTTAACTCAGTTAATCAAAGAAGGCGTAAAAAGTCAATTAGATGACTTTAAAAAAGACTTTACAACCCAAAACCCTGATGAACTTCTTACAAGGGAGCAAACCTGTAAATTGCTACAAATCGACAGCAGTACTTTATGGCATTGGACAAACAAAGGCAAGGTTACAGCCTACGGAATCGCAAACCGTAGATATTACAAAAAAGCTGAAATTTTGGAATGTTTGAAACCCTTAAATAAATAAAGGCTATGCAAAGTTTTATTTCGCAAAGCCTATATTTTTATAATTCGTTCGTAAACAAATATAGCATTTTAATTACTACAAAGCAAGTAATAAACAAGTTCATTGTAGTAAGAATAAATAAAGAGTAATCAATGAACACGGCAAATAATAAAGCCGTGCTGAATTATCAAATTCCTGATTGGATTAGATTAGACTTTTATAATAATTCTAATTTAAAATATGATATTCAAAACCGTGTTTCACCAAACATTGAAACAGTATTTAAAAACGCCTTAAATGATATGAAAGGCGATAATAAAAATAATTACGGTTTTTCATTTTCAGAAATTACTCGCTTGGCATTGGCATATTTTTACAGCGAAATTTTCAATGATAAAATTCAAAACAGCTATTATACGGTTGAAATGGTGAAAGGGTTTTTAGATGCTGACAATCTAACTAACTATACAGCAATTCACGAAATAGATGTTAAATTTTATAAATTGAATGAAGCACCATTATTCAATCATTGTTGGTTGGTTATACAGTGTGCTTGGTTTTTTAATTCAAAGTATTTTGGAAAACACCAATACATTGAATACATAAACCATTATGTAAATACTGGTGAAAAATTACCAATTGAGCAGTATAATTTTGATCGAAATTATTTAGAGAAAAAATATACTGATTTAGATAATGCAAAGGTTAAAATTCCAATAAATACAAATACTTTAATTTGCCAATGGTATTATTATATTCTGTTTCTAATTTGTAAAGAACTTAATCTTTCAATAACACATTTTACGGTTTCCGAAAACGATAGCAGAGAATATAATCCATTAACTAAAACACCACGTCAATTAAGACCATTAACACCATTTAAAGTAATTGAATGCGATATAAAAAGTGCATTTCCAACATTTTTAGATATTGAGGTTGGCGCAAATTTAAAAGACCACGTTTATAATAATTTAATGCTTAGTAAAGGTATTTCAAGAGGTGAAGCAAAGATTTTATTCAACAAAGTATGTAATAGTGGAAAGTATAATTCAAAAGAGTATAC
>CAZLEU010000141.1:0-6606 GCA_964558625.1 uncultured Flavobacterium sp. | reverse complement strand
AGCCACCAAATATTTCACACCATCAGATCCTGTAAAAGTATTAACTGTTCTTTTTGCAGAAGCAGGGACATCAATTACAGAAGTCATTGTATAATCTACATTATCAATTGTATAATCGATTTTTAAATCCCAATATTCAGTAGTGTTTTGAGCCATTTGAAACATAATATATCCTTCATATAAAGTCCCATCTATTGAAATTTTTTCAACTGTAGATTTTGGGCAGGAGTGATTCATCATAGCCATGTGCATGATTGGCATCCAAGTAACTTCTGCATTTTTTATATATTGATTGTTAGCGTTGTTTTTAATCCTTAATTTAATTTCATTATAACCTTGAACTGTTGCTCCTGTATGAGAATATAACTCAATAGTATGTGTAGTATTTGTAATTTCTTTAAATTTTGTTAATCCATCCAATTCGTTCACTGTTGGATTTGTATTTTCGTCATCATTTGAACATGAGGTAAGAGCTACTACCATAACTAGAATGGTAAATATATTTTTTAAAATAGTTTTCATTTTTTTTATTAAAGTTTATTATACGATGAATCTAAAAGATTTTTTTTAATCAATTTAGAATATAAAAATCCTGTCAATTCATTTTTATGAATTGAAAATTAAATTCAATTTTGAAGTAATTTGATTTTTGAGATAAGCTTAAGCTAAATAAGACTTATTATAGTGTTTAAGAAATAATTGTGGGCGGATGAAAAACGGAACAACTTACCGAGTGAAAGTATAAGTTGGCATAGTTGTCACCAATAGAAGTTTTATTATGAAAATAAATTTGTCTAAAGGATATTTCTGCTATTTCATTGCAGAATAAAAGCTCGACTTCTTGTGTTAAATTATTTTTTTTGTCTGAATTGATGGGCTTATCATCGTTTGATGCTTTTGCTAACTCTTTTATTAAATGACATTTACCATTACATTTAAGTTCTGGTTTAGCTTTGTTTTCACAAAGAACATTAGAGATATAATCATAATTAACAATATAATCTATAACCGGAAGAATTGGTTTTAGAAAAATTGAAAGGATTACTATGATTAGTATTTTTTTCATTAGGCAAATTTACAATGAGAAAAAAGCAATTTTATATGATTGTGGTCATATTTTTAGTAAATTTATAAAAAGTAATTTTGTATCCATAAGTTAAAATCGCTTTTAAACAAAGTTATTTTTGACTTAAAACACACTGTTTCAATCATGCAAATAGATTTAGATTTACTGTATACTTGGGGTGCAATTGCCAAAGAATATAAGAAAAATGAAATAATCATTAGTGAAGACGAAGTAGCTTATTTCTACTATCAGGTGATAGAAGGTTGTGTAAGAATGTTTAATTCTAACGATGAAGGAAAAGAGTTTACACAAGGATATTTTTGTAACGGACAAAGTTTTGGTGAACCACCATTATTTATTGATGAGAAATATCCTGCAACTGCTGTAGCTTTTCAGGATTGTAAAATTATTAAACTTTCTAAAGAAAAATTTTTGAAGATTCTAGATGAGTATCCTTCTATTCAAAAGCATTTTTTGATATTAATGGCAAAACGTATTCACGGAAAGGCAAAAACATCAAAAGACATCATCAATCAAAAACCTGAATTTAGAATTTTAGCATTTTTAAATGCACATAAAAAAGGGAATGGTGATCAAAAAGAATTAGTGCCATTTACAAGACAGGAAATAGCCAATTTCACTGGCTTACGAGTAGAAACGGTAATTAGAGCTTTTGCAAAAATGAAAGCAGCCAACAAAATTGAAATTAATAATCATAAAATCTATTTCTAATGCATTTTAACAGCAAGTTTTGGCTGAAATTCTCACTATTAAATTTATTAATTGTAGCACTTATCGGGCTTCTAATGCGTTACAAAATTGGATTTGAATTTCCTTTTTTTGACCAAAAACATTTGCAACATTCTCATTCTCATTTTGCCTTTTCAGGTTGGATTAGTCATACTTTGATGGTGTTGATGATTGTGTTTTTAGAGAAGAAAAAAGTCCTTCTACAAGCTCAGGATGACAATAGAGAAAAGAATATAGAAAATAGATTTTTTAAAAAATACAGCTCAATATTATCTGCCAATTTGATTTGTGCTTATGGAATGTTGGTGTTTTTTATCATTCAAGGTTATGGATTGTTTTCTATATTTTTTTCTACATCTTCGATTATAGTATCTTGTGTTTTTGCTTATTATTTCGTTAAAGATTTGAAATTAATTTCTGATGATGATTTATCTAAAAATTGGTTCAAAACTGCTTTATTTTTCAATGTGATTTCATCGTTCGGTACATTTGCTTTGGCTTATATGATGATTTCAAAAGACATTCATCAAAACGAATATTTAGCATCCATCTATTATTATTTGCACTTTCAATATAATGGTTGGTTTTTCTTTGCTTGTATGGGATTATTATTCTCTTTTTTACAATTAAAATCATCTGAAAATTCATTTTTTAAAAGAACTTTTTGGCTGTTTTTTTTATCCTGTATTCCGGCTTATTTTTTATCAACTCTTCGATTATAGTATCTTGTGTTTTTGCTTATTATTTCGTTAAAGATTTGAAATTAATTTCTGATGATGATTTATCTAAAAATTGGTTCAAAACTGCTTTATTTTTCAATGTGATTTCATCGTTCGGTACATTTGCTTTGGCTTATATGATGATTTCAAAAGACATTCATCAAAACGAATATTTAGCATCCATCTATTATTATTTGCACTTTCAATATAATGGTTGGTTTTTCTTTGCTTGTATGGGATTATTATTCTCTTTTTTACAATTAAAATCATCTGAAAATTCATTTTTTAAAAGAACTTTTTGGCTGTTTTTTTTATCCTGTATTCCGGCTTATTTTTTATCAACTCTTTGGTGGGATTTGCCAATTTGGATTTACCTTATTACTGTTGTGGCAGCATTTATTCAAGTTTATGCTTGGTTTAGATTTTTGATTATCATTATTAAATCAAAAAGAGAGTTCCTATACAATTTTCCTTTCTTTCTGCGTTATATTTTGCTTTTTGTGGCTTTTGCATTGAGTATAAAATTTCTACTTCAATTGGGTTCGACAATTCCTGTATTAAGTACATTAGCTTTTGGTTTTAGACCTATTGTAATCGCTTATTTGCACTTAGTTTTATTGGCAATTATTAGTTTGTTTTTACTTTTTTATGTTTATGCCAATCACTTGATTCATTTCAATAGACAAATAAAAATTGGTGTAATTATTTTCTCAATAGGTGTTTTGTTAAACGAAATAATTCTTGCTATTCAAGGTGTTGCCTCATTTAGCTACACTCCAATTCCGTATGTTAACGAAATGCTATTTGGAGCTGCAATTGTTTTAGTTATTGGTATTGGAATCACTGCTTTTTATTCCATAAAAAAAGTTAAAAATCTTCCGTTATTATGATTGTACTCATAAAATAACTATTTCATAATTAGGTACTTTGTATGTATAATTTGAAAGTATATTAAAAGTATTTATTATGAAAAAATCAATTAAAACATTGTTATTGGCAAGTTTATTTATTGCCATAGGTTGCAAACAAAGCGAACAAGCAACATCAGAAACCACTTCTGAAACTACTGAAGTAAGTTCTGGTGGACAAGAAAATGTAGTAGATGAAACTTCTGTTCCCAACATTGTTCAAACAGCTGTCGGAAGTAAAGATCATACCACATTAGTAGCAGCTGTAAAAGCGGCAGGATTAGTAACTTCGTTGAGTAATGCTGGTCCATTTACGGTTTTTGCACCAACAAATGCAGCTTTTGATAAATTACCTGCTGGAACTGTTGAGGGATTACTTAAACCCGAGAAAAAAGGCGATTTAGAAAATATTTTAGGTTATCACACCTATGTTGGAACACTAAAAACCGACTATATGCAAGACGGACAAGAGTTTGATATGGTTTTTGGTGGAAAAGTAAAAATCACTAAAAAGGACGACAAAACGTATGTAAATGGTTCTGAAATTGTAGCTTCAATTGAAACTGGAAACGGAATTATTCATGTAATTGGCGACGTTCTCTTACCCCAATAATAATTATTAATTCAGTTGTTTTTCTTTTAAAAAAGAAAGGCGTGAATTGTCGTAATTCACGCCTTTTTTATTTTTAATATTTCAAAAAAGTTTGCCCCTTTTTTATACCCAAGGATAGTTCTTCAAGAGTTGTATGCTCTAACATGTAAATTAAATCTTTTTTTACAAACTTAAATTTTTCATGAACTGGACATGGGTGATCTTCCGAGCAATTACTTAAACCTAATCCGCATCTTAAAAAAACAGAATCACCATCTATTGCCATTACAATGTCTGAAAGGTTAATACTTTTTAGATCATCTTTTAAAATCATAAACCCTCCTCCAACACCTTTACTTGATTTTATAATGTTATTTTTAACTAACACTTGTAAAATTTTTGCGGTAAAAGCAGTAGGAGAATCTATTTCATTAGCAATCTCTTTCAACCCAACTTTTCCTTTGTTACAACAATGTGTTGCAATAAAAATTGTTGCTCTAATAGCATACTCACAACTCTTTGAAAACATCTTTTTTGTTCAAAAATATTAAATTAACATCATAAAAGACAATTTTATCTTTTATTTAACATTTATGATTTTTATCATGTTTTAAGACTATGTCCATTCTTAAATTTGCCTTAAATTAATAAAAGACCAAAATGTCTTTTATTAGAAACACTAACTAAAACTAAAATTTATGCTATCAAAATCACAAGCAAGGGCATTTTTTCTAGGTGGAACATTAGTCACATTTTTAGTCTTTATAGGGCTAACAATTTACTCGTTCATGCCAAAAAATGATCAAACCAACTACGGCAAAATTGATGCTCAAGTTGTAAAAGGTAAAGAAATTTGGGAATCCAACAATTGTATGGGTTGTCACACTATTCTTGGCGAAGGTGCTTACTATGCACCAGAATTAACAAAAGTAATAGACCGCAGAGGTGATGCTTATGTAAAAGCAGTTTTAATGAGCAAAGAACCTTGGCAACCTAGAGGTAGAAAAATGGTTGCTTATGCAATGTCCAATGAAGAAGCAGAAGCTGTAATTGCTTACTTTAAATGGATTGGAAAAATCGATTTGAATGGATTCGACAGAGTAGTTTCTCCATTAGCAAAAGACAAACAATAAATTTAATATTATGAAATATAAATCACAAAAAATAGCTTATTGGTTTTTTGCCTTATGCATGTTATTGTTTTCATTACAAATAATATACGGCTTTATCATGGGCTTTGATAGAATTGGATTGCAAGGTCTGCATGACATAATTCCATTTAATACTGCAAGAGCAGTACACACCAACTTATTAGTAGTTTGGTTGTTAACAGGATTTATGGGAGCAGCTTATTACATCATTCCCGAAGAGGCACAAAGAGAATTGATAAGTGTAAAATGGGCATATGTTCAACTTATTTCTCTTGCCGTTGTTGGAGTTGTAGCTATAATTGGTTTTCATTTAAACCATTGGGAAGGAAGAAAATTTCTTGAAATTCCAAGAGAGTTAGATTTTCTTGTTGTTGTAAACGTGTTATTATTCTTAGGATTAATTTTAGGAACTTTATTTAAAGGTAAACGCAAAACTACAACAGCATTGGTATTATCAATGGGGTTATTGTTTGCAGCATTACTTTACTTACCAGGAATGATTTGGTTTGACAGTCAAGTAACGGATTCTTTCTTCCGTTGGTGGGTTGTTCACTTATGGGTTGAAGGTGTTTGGGAATTAATAATGGGTGGTATTTTATCTTACTTATTAATTAAATTGACTGGTGTTGATAGAGAAGTTATCGAAAAATGGTTGTATGTAATCATTGGTTTAACATTCCTTTCAGGAGTTTTAGGAACTGGTCACCACTACTATTACATTGGTGTAAATAAAATTTGGTTAATTGTTGGTGGAATATTCTCTGCTCTTGAACCGCTAGCTTTCCTTGCCATGGCATTATTTGCAGTAAACATGTATAGAAAAGGAGAAAAAAGTCATCCAAACAAAATTGCTTTATTCTGGACAATCGGTTCTGCCATTGTATCCTTTATTGGTGCTGGTTTATTAGGATTTGCACATACTTTACCACAAACAAATCTTTATACACACGGAACATTAGTTACTGCAATGCACGGACACTATGCTTTTTGGGGTGCTTATGCTATGATTGTTTTAGCAATTATTAGTTATGCTTTACCAAACCTAACAGGCAGAAAACGCTACAATAGCGTACATGGAAATGCAGCATTTTGGCTGTCAAATATTGGAATACTTGGAATGACTGTTGCGTTTGGTGTTGCTGGTGTTGCTCAAGTATATATGGAACGCAAACTAAAAATGGAGTTTATGGAGGTTCAAAAAGAAACTGAAATTCACTTTGTTGTGTTACTTATTTGCGCAACAATGTTTACAGTTGGCATAAGTCTATTTATATATGATTTTATTAAATATGGCAAACCCACAGATGAAGCTTTAGAAATAGAAAATAATTAAAATTAAAAGTAATGAAAAAAATATTTATTCTAATTTTTGCTTCAGTTGCATTTATCGGATGCAAACAAAATGATGAATACAAAAAAG
>CAZLEU010000140.1:0-6610 GCA_964558625.1 uncultured Flavobacterium sp. | reverse complement strand
ATAAATGGCATGAAAAAATTGATGCAGCGTATAAAGCTGGGTGTAAGAGATTTGATGGTGCAATTCAAGGTTTTGGAGGTTGTCCAATGGCCAAAGACGATTTGACAGGTAATATGCCAACAGAAAAAATGCTTTCCTATTTTACGCAACAGAAAGCTAATACCAATGTTAGCCCTATGAGTTTTGAGAGTGCTTACAATGTAGCGTCCCAAATTTTTGGCGAATATCATTAAAAAAAAAGGAGTTCTTTCAAAGAACTCCTTTTTTTATTTAGAACAATACCTTCTTTGTTAGAATTGTGCCGCTTTCCAATTCTATTTTAACCAGCAATGTTTGGTTTGATTTACTCAATTTTGATATGTCGACAACCTTAGAATTGCAATCACTTATTTTTAATAATAACCTTCCTAATGTGTCATAAATAGCGATAGAATTCATTTTTTCAATACTTGATTCTACGATAAGACTAGTAGATGTTTTGATTGTTATATGATTTTCATCACGCATTGTACTAGAAACATTTAAAGTTGGCTGATACACAATTTCAAAACGGTTTGCAAAAGTTCCTATTTCAGAACTAAATGTATAGGCAGAATCACTAAGATTATGAACCGTTTGCAAAAGAGAATCTTTCAAATAGATTTCTTGATTGGTCGATGTAAATAAACCATCTACATGATCAATGGCAATCGAATAACTACCCGCAGCATTAGTTTTGAAGTTTAATGGAATAACATCATTCACATCAAAAGGTAATGATTTTAATTGAATTGAATACTCTTCATCTGCAATCCAACTTGTCAGACCTATCGGAGCGTCATTTACAGATATTGCATCTAGTGAATCATCATAACCAGAAGTTGCACCAGTCATATAACCAGCAAGCATTTGAACAAATAGCCCAGAGTCATTAGTCAAGTTTAGCCAAATTCTATTTTTTTCGATATTATCTGTTCTAAAAAATTGATCTTGATTATTTTTAACCCTCAATGCATTTGTAAATGTCACTTTTGGAGTCGCAATATTCTTTGCTCTTACAAAAAATCCTTGTCCTACTTGAATAATTCCGTTTGGAGTTGGACTTGTTGGCGAAGTAGTTGTTGCGCCACCAAGAGTATAAGTTGCATAAGCAGTACCAGCAGCATTATTTGTTTTTCTCCAAAAATAAAGTGTGCCGAATATAGAAGTCGAATTATTATTCAATAAACTTTCTGCGCTAATGGTAGACGAATATGGATTTCCAATCATATTATAATTTTGGGTAGCACTTACGTAGGAAAGATTAACATCAATATTTCCGTTATTTAAGTTTCCAATAAACTCACCATTCCAAATAGTTGGAGTTGTAGGATGATTGTCAGGCATTCTGATAAGATAACCATTACCCAAATTAAATGTTTGTGTTAACGGATCTGTTACTAACTCATAGAAATTGGTAGTTGTATTATAATTGTAAAAACGATTGGTCAAAGTATTGGGTGAAAAACTCTTTAGTGTTTGAGTTCCCGTTACAGGTGATGCCCATATTGTGTAATCCAATCGCATTAAAGGATTAGAATTTCTTTTCACATTAGCATTTGCAATATTTGTAACGTTTTGATTTTGAATTAAATTAGCATTGTTTTCAATCGTTAAATTTGCCGTTGAAGCAACGTTTATCATCCCATCAACTGTTAAGTTTGCATTCGATTGTAAAACGACTTGTGATGTTCCTAAAACGGTAACAGAACAAGCACTCATATCTGTACCAATGTTTAAATTGCCATTTATAGTAGCTGCGACATTACTTACAGGTCTTCCGTTTGTCCAAGACGTTCCATTCCATGTAGTTGTAATTTGACCACAAGTTATAGGTGTATTAGGTACAGAACAAATAGTTAAACTCCAAGCCGTTAACGATCCACCATCACCACTAGCATTATCATTTATTCGTAAAGTCCAAACTCCTTGAGAAGATTGTCCGTTTAAGACAGATAATGGTTGGTTTGGTATAATAGTTCCTACTATAGCAGGATTAACGCCACATGCTAATGTAACTCCTGAGTCATCAAAAGTTGCGTTTAATCCATCATTGTCAGCACATTGATTGACTACTAATGGGATTTGTGTTCCTAAAGGACTTATTAATGTTAATGTCAAATCAGAAATCCATGTATGGGTTAGAGTAGCAGTAACATTTACATCTGAAATAGTTACATTACTTGCTGGAGCTATCGTTAATGTCGAATTTACTGTTGCTGGAGCACCTGCAGAAATAGCTACAGGCACATTGGTTGAGTTAAAATTTGCACAATTGAGTTGCCCTGTTGTAAATCTGAAACTTGAACTAAAACTTCCAAAACACCCAGAATTTCTAGGTTGAACTTTCCAAAAATAGTTTGTTAATTGGCTTAATCCAGAAAGGGCAAATGAGTTTGTAGTAACTGTTTGATTACTTATTATGTTTGTAAAATCTTCATCTGTTGCCACTTGAACAATATAAGATGTTGCCGAGGCATCGGCAACCCAATTAAGGGTTACACTTGTAGGTTGCGCAAAAGCTAAGTTTGCAGGTGATGTTAATGACATTGTTGCAAACGCAGAATTTAAAACTGTCAAATACAATTTTACAGTTTTGGTTGTACTACCCGATGTTCCTGTAACAGTCATTTCATAAAAACCAGTACTAGCAGCTTGGGTATTGCTTATGGTTAAGCCGATTGTTCCAGTAGCATTTGTTGATGTTGGAGAAAATGTTGCTACAGTCCCAACTGGATTTCCTGTAATACCAAAGTTTGTTGTTCCTGTAAAACCTGCTAATGCTGAATAGCTTATATCGTATGTGGCATTTGTTCCTTGGCATACATCTTTGTTTTGGCCATTTTCTATTCCAGAAAAAGCCAGTGCAAAAGTAGATGTTGGTGCAGTTATACTAAAATTAGTATTCGAAACGTCATAAAAAATATGTTTGTTTCCACTAACCATAATTCTATTAGTTGTTCCAACAATATTGGGGATAGTCACAATTTCAGAGCCATCATTTGGAACATTACTAGCTAACAATATAGGAAAACTAGTTCCTCCATTTGTAGAAAGATAGATATCTACAGTAGGGCAGTTAATTCCGTTTGCTGTTGTACCTGCTACATCCCATGTTACAGTTTGATTTGAACCAGCAACATATGATACAGCCGTGTTGGGACTCGATACTAGAAAAGGACCAACATTAGCAACAGTTACCACCATGTTATCTCTACCTGTTTGTCCTCCATTTGGTGTTCGGTTATCTCTAACTGTCAAAGAAAAATTCATAGTTCTAGCAACTGTTGGTACAACTTCCCATGTAGGAGCTAGATTTCCAGCGATTACACTAGCCAAATTAGGCATATAACGATTAGGAGAAGTACTAGGGATATTGGATCTAAAATTAGGTCCAGAAGTTGCTGTTTGGGTTGGTGGTTGTGTAGAAACCTCTGTGTTGGTTTGTTCCCAGCAATATGTTAAAGCATCATTATTAGCATCAGTAGCAGCTCCTTTTAAGATAAAGGCAGTACCTTTTGGGATAGTATAATCTATACCAGCACTAACAACTGGAGCACTATTCCCATTAGGAGTTGTTACAGCACAAGAACCACCAGAACCAGCAATAAAACTCATCATTTCAGAAATGCTTACCCCATGAAAGTGTGCATCCGAATTACTTTGAACATTTGGTGCACAAATACCAGCATACCCCATTATAGTACTTGCGCTTCCTGGTTCAACAGCTGTTCCTGCATTTCTATTACAATTGTTATTTTGTGTATGATTTGCGCCCCATTGATGTCCCATTTCATGCGCTACATAATCAATATCATAAGGATCGCCAACAGGAGCTCCAGAGCCAGTAATTCCTCTCGCTTTATTGGCAGAACAAGGAGAGAATAATTGTGCTAATCCGCCACCTCCAGTACTTACGGTATGACCAATATCATAATTTGCTGCACCAATATTGGCATCAATTACTGTCTGACTTTGATTTATTAGAGTACCAGAGTTTGCATTATCAAAATTATCTGCGTCAATAAAAATAACCAAATCATTATTAGCAACAAGATTCATTCTCAATGCCATATCTTTTTCAAACACACCATTTACACGGGTCATGGTAACCACCATAGCGGCTAAAACAGCTGCTTTTTTTTGCGCTAATGTTCCTGCATTCAATCCTGCCGCATTTACATGAAAGGCCGCATATTCAATTGTACATGCCATAGCAAGACGATATGTTCTGAAATTTCCATCACTTGCTCTTGCCGATGATGAAGAAGCATTCAAATCCATTACTCTTTTTACAGACTCGTCATTACCAACCTCACAAGTAAAATTCCTTGTGTTTACTATATCCTTCTTTTTATATAGAATATAACTGTTTAAATCCTTGGTATAAGTATCGATATAATAATTTCCTTCCTCTGAAAAAATCATTGCATGTAGCCCAAATATAGTGGTGCTAAAGCGAATTGACTCCGATGGTTTACGAATGTTTATACCCAAATAAGATTCAATACCTGGATATTTTGTAGCCAACCCATCTTCCATAACAGGAGCATTATAAATTCGATATTGTTCCATTTCACCGTTTGCGTTAGGAAAGGAAACAATTTTAGTTGAATATTGCCCTGATCTATCTAATGGAGCATTAGACAATACATTTTTTAATACATTAAAATCTAAAGTGTATAAATCATATTGGTTTGGCATGGCATTTCGTTCCATTTTAGCACTAGTACTAATACGATTTTCATTGGTTTTTTTCCATAGCACTTGACCAAAATTTGGTGTAGCTGTAAAAATTAATGCGAGTAGGAGTAATGTTTTTTTCATTTTTTGGGAATTGTAGTTTAAGTTTTCAAATATACATTTTTTTTGTTTTTATTGTCATAATATGTTGATTTTTATTTAATAAGGCATGATTATTGTTTGTTAATTTCCCAAAAAAGGATGATAATATAAGTTTTACTATTTTATGAAATATTGGCTCGTTTCTATTTTGTTTCTATTGATTAGTTGTTCAAAACAAGTTGAACCGTCTAAACGAATAGCAATTCAACTATATGGAGATTTTTCTATTGCAAAAGCCGATACTATTGCCAAGACGATTTCAGTTTTTTACAAAATGAAGACAACAATTCTTCCACCTATTCAATTACCCAAAACAGCTTTTGTCGATATAAAATCCCCAAGATATAGAGCAGACAGCATTATTCGAATTCAAAATCGTACACTGGCTAGGCCATTCGATTTTGTTATAGGATTAACCAATAAAGATATTTCTGTAACCAAAAAAGGGACCGATGGCAACATATTGAAACCCGAATGGAAGTATAACGATTTTGGTATAATGGGCTTAGGATATTGCCCAGGGAATAGCTGCATTGTCTCTACTTATCGATTAAAGAGTAGTAACAAAGAATTAGAATTAGCAAGACTCAAAAAAGTAGCGATTCATGAATTGGGTCACAATTTGGGATTACCTCATTGTAAGAACACACATTGTGTAATGACTAGTGCAGCAGAAAAAAGCAGCACTATCGACAATGAGTATTTGGAATTATGTAAAAAATGTAACGCTATAATTTTTTAATAGTTACCATTTAATAATTCACCACCAATAGTTGATTTAGCTTCAATATTCAATTTTTTCATCATTTCATAAGTAGTACAAACAGCTGCAGAGGTAACTGGAATTCCGCATTCAGCCTGAATTAGATCGATTGCTTCCAATGAAGGCATTTGTACACAAGCCGAAGCGACTAAAACGTCTACATCGGTCAAATCCAATTGCTTGTATATTTCCAACAAGTTCAAAGGATTTTGAGCGGCAACTTCTAAATTATCAGGAATTTCTAAAGCAATACTTTCTTTAACTTTTATGCCTTGATGTTCAATGTAATCTACTACTTTGTCTGTCAAAGGTCGCATGTAGGGTGTGATAATGGAGATTTGTTTGGCACCTAAAACTTTCAAACCATTAATCAATGCTCCAGCAGAAGTTACAATTGGAGTAGGGAAGTCATTGGCAACCGTTTCTTGATGCAAATTTATTTCAGAAACGCAATGATAACCACGTCCCATACTCATAATGGCCACAAGACATGCATACCCCATAACATCTACGTGGGCATCGGATAATTCTTGAGCACATTTCAAACTCATTGCATCCATCGCTTCGAGTTCTTCTTTGGTAACTTTCTTCATTCGCATTCTACTACTGTGAAATGTAAAACGTTCAGGTAGAATGGTTTCACGTGAGCGAAAGATTGCAGGTATTTCGGTTTCCATCGTTACATTGGATGATGGAACTATTTGGCCTATTCTGTATTTCATTTATATTCAGTTTATAGTTTTGTCACAGTTAGTAGTCTTAAAAACGGAAAACCGTGACGGTGTACTAATTTTTATATTTCTTTAACCGTATTTACAATCGTTCCAATTTTTTCTACAGTAGCTTCAACTACATCACCATCGTACAACCATTCTTGAGGGTCGCGTCCAGCACCAACACCTGCTGGCGTTCCTGTTGCAATAATATCACCTGGTTCTAATGTGAAAACGATACTCAAATCTTCAATCAAATCATTGATATTGA
>CAZLEU010000139.1:0-6666 GCA_964558625.1 uncultured Flavobacterium sp. | reverse complement strand
TTATGTGGCAGAAACCCTAAGTTTATTCGACTTAATAAAATTTATTGAAAAAGAAAAAGAAAGAGGCTCAGCTAACATTAATGTATATTTAGTAGTATTATATAAAAAATATAGTGTTCCAATCTCTGCATTTATTTTAACCATAATTGCTGTTGCAGTTTCTTCAATGAAACGCCGTGGTGGAATGGGAATAAATCTAGCTATTGGAATTTTGCTTGCATTTGCCTTCATATTTTTTGATAAAATTTTTGGCGTTTTAGCCGAAGAATCTGCTATTCCTCCACTAATTGCTGTATGGATTCCTAATTTTGTTTTCGGAATTTTAGCTATTTATCTTTTACGAAATGCGAAGCGATAACTTAAAAAGTTATTTGCATCTTCATTTGATCGTTTTCATTTGGGGATTTACCGCTGTGTTAGGTAAACTTATTTCCTTGCAAGCTGTTGATTTAGTCTGGTTTAGAATGGCATTTGCCCTTGGATTTATGATTTTATATTTTCTTTTTTCAAGAGAATCATTAAAAATTTCAATTCACACTTTTTTTAGTTTTTTATTCTCAGGAATAGTAATCGCTGCCCACTGGTTTACTTTTTATGAAGCAATCAAAGTGTCGAATATTTCAATAACACTGGCATGTTTGTCAACAGGTGCTTTTTTTGCATCGCTTTTAGAACCAATAATTTACCGTCAAAAAATTAACTGGATTAATGTATTTTTAGGGCTTTTTGTTGTCTTAGGTTTGTATTTTGTGGCTTTCGCCGAAATCATTGATAAATATGGTTTTGTAAATAGTTTCAAAAATGTTTTTAGCGATCCAAATGTAAAAATAACAGGAGTATTGTTAGCCTTAACAAGTGCCTTATTATCGGCTTTTTTTTCGGTAATTAACGGAAAATTAGCCAAAGAGTACAACCCAAATGTAATTTCGTTTTACGAATTGTTAGGTGGTTTATTCTTCTTTTCTATTTATATGTTTTTTACGGATAATTTTTCCCAAAATTTCTTTTCAATTTCAAAATCAGACATACTTTGGTTGCTTATTCTATCCTCAGTTTGTACAGCATATGCTTTTTCGGCCTCTATAAAAGTCATGAAATTTTTATCGCCCTATACCGTAATGTTAACCATTAACATGGAACCTATATACGGAATCATTTTGGCGTTATTAATTTTCTCAGAATCAGAACAAATGAATTCTTTATTTTACGTTGGAGCTTTAATTATAATCACTTCTGTTGTTGTTAACGGAATTCTAAATCTCAAAAAAGTGAATAACTAATGCGCTAAAATAACATTTGTAAAACATAAAATTTTATATTTGTAAATCAAACAAGAGCGACTAAATCAAAACTATTATGGAATATTTAGACTTCGAATTACCAATTAAAGAGCTTGAAGATCAATTAGATAAATGTCAAGTTATTGGGCTTGAATCAAATGTAGACGTTACCAATACCTGCAAACAAATTGAGAAAAAATTAGAAGAAACCAAACGAAAAATATATAAAAACTTAACCGCTTGGCAACGAGTTCAATTATCTCGTCATCCTAATCGTCCTTATACTTTAGAGCATATTACAAATCTAACCAAAGGTACTTTCTTAGAACTTTTCGGAGATAGAGGTTTCAAAGATGACAAGGCCATGATTGGAGGATTGGGTAAGATTGACGGTCAATCATTCATGTTAATTGGTCAACAAAAAGGGATTAACACCAAAATGCGTCAATACCGTAACTTCGGAATGGCAAACCCTGAAGGATATCGTAAAGCATTGCGATTGATGAAGATGGCAGAAAAATTTGGAATTCCTGTAGTAACTTTCATCGATACTCCAGGTGCTTATCCTGGACTGGAAGCAGAAGAAAGAGGGCAAGGTGAAGCAATTGCTAGGAATATTCTAGAAATGTGTCGACTCAAAGTACCCATTATATGCGTTATCGTTGGAGAAGGTGCATCAGGTGGAGCATTAGGAATTGGTGTTGGTGATAGAGTTCTCATGATGGAAAACACTTGGTACTCGGTAATCTCTCCAGAATCTTGTTCTTCTATTTTATGGAAAAGCTGGGAATATAAAGAACAAGCTGCAGAAGCCTTGAAACTAACTTCTGCTGATATGAAAAAACAAAAACTGGTAGACGATATTATACCAGAACCACTTGGTGGTGCCCATTATGACAGAGAAACAACTTTCAAGACTGTCGAGCAATATATAATGAAAGCTTTTAATGAATTAAAAGACTTATCAACAACAGAATTAGTTGCGCAAAGAATGGATAAATACAGTAAAATGGGCGAATATAAAGAGTAAAATCGTATAATTGAGATATATAATCCGTCTCGTCCATAGACTAGACGGATTTTTTTTGTTTTAAACATTTTTTTAACCGTTGTTAACATCTTTTCAGACTACTATGTCTAACAACTCTATTTTAATTTGAGCTCTAAAAAAACTACTTTAGCAACATGGAAAGTTTTAAAAATATTAACCCAATTAAAGTAGATAAAACTACAATAATCAATCTAGAAAAAGGAAAATTGCCTCCGCAAGCCTTAGATCTTGAGGAAGCTGTTTTGGGTGCTATGATGATCGACAAAAAAGGAGTTGATGAGGTTATCGATATTTTGCAACCCGATGCTTTTTATAAGGAAGCTCATAAACATATTTTTGAAGCCATCGTTCAACTATTTACCGATACACAACCGATTGACTTATTAACCGTTTCTTCTCAACTCAAAAAGAATGCAAAACTTGATTTAGCAGGTGGCGATTTTTATTTGATTCAGCTTACACAAAAAATTTCATCTTCGGCACACATCGAATTTCACTCCCGAATTATTCTTCAAAAATACATTCAGCGTAGTTTAATTAAAATTTCATCTGAAATTATTGAAGAATCATACGACGAAACCACAGATGTATTCGATTTATTGGATAAAGCCGAATCCAAATTATATGAAGTTACACAAGGAAATATCAAACGAAGTTCAGAAACGGCGCAAAGTTTAGTAATTCAAGCCAAAAAACGTATCGAAGAAATTGCAAGCAAAGAAGGATTAAGTGGTGTGGCAACTGGTTTTGAAAAATTAGATAAAGTAACTTCTGGTTGGCAACCTTCCGACTTGATTATTATTGCCGCTCGTCCAGGTATGGGGAAAACAGCCTTTGTACTTTCTATGGCAAGAAACATTGCTATCGATTTTGGCCATCCGGTTGCTTTGTTTTCGCTTGAGATGTCTTCAGTTCAGTTGATTACTCGTTTAATTTCTTCTGAAACGGGTTTGTCTTCCGAAAAATTGAGAACTGGAAAACTAGAAAAACACGAATGGGAACAACTTTCTATCAAAGTTAAAAACTTAGAAAAAGCACCTTTATATATAGATGATACGCCTTCACTTTCTATTTTTGATTTAAGAGCAAAAGCAAGACGTTTGGCTTCACAATATGGAATCAAATTGATAGTAGTCGATTACCTTCAATTAATGACAGCTGGTGGAAGCAATGGGAAAGGTGGCGGAAATCGTGAACAAGAAATTTCTACTATTTCGAGAAACCTAAAAGCATTAGCAAAAGAGTTAAGTGTACCCGTAATTGCATTATCACAGTTATCACGTGCTGTTGAAACACGTGGCTCGAGCAAGCGACCATTGCTTTCAGATTTACGTGAATCGGGTGCGATTGAGCAAGATGCCGATATCGTTTCGTTTATTTACCGTCCAGAATATTATAAAATTGACGAATGGGATGACGAAGAACAATCGCCAACGCAAGGTCAAGCCGAATTTATCATCGCAAAACACCGTAATGGTTCACTTGAAAACATTCGATTAAAGTTTATAGGTAGTTTAGGTAAGTTTGACAACCTTGATGAGTATAGCGGTGATGATTACTTGCCCTCTACAATGAATTTAGGACAAGATGACAATCCTTTTATCACCAAAAATCTTCCTTCCGCAAATGAAGCTTTTGGTAGCAATTTGAATAGTAACGATGAAGATAGTGATGTTCCGTTTTAAAAAAATAAATTTCCCGATTCGTCGGGATTTTTTATGTTTTTCTTCACATTAAATCTAGTATCTTTGACACAACTGTTTTAAATAAAAACAATAGAATGGCATTTCAAAAATCAATAATAGCTATCCTTTTACTAATTTCCTTTTCTGTAAAGGCAAATTTTATTTTGTTGCCAATGGATGATGTTTCTCAAAAAAACCATCTTAAAGCATACGGAATTACGTATTGGTGTTTGGATAAACAGTACAAAGCCAGCTGGTTATTGAACTACCGAGGGGGCTCTTTTTTACTACCTGATGCTCCCGAAATTAGAAAAGAATGCCAAATTAGAGGTGTAAGTTTTGAAATACTTTCTGATAGTGAGGCCAACGTAATTTTGGAAGACATTTCGTCACCATCGCAAAATATGGAAACAGTTGTGTTGGAAAAAGCTCCAAAAGTTGCTGTCTATACTCCAAAAGGGAAACAGCCTTGGGATGATGCTGTGACGATGGTTTTGACCTATGCCGAAATTCCATTCACGCCAATATACGACGAAGAAGTTTTGACTGATCAATTGCTTTTATACGATTGGTTGCACTTGCACCATGAAGATTTTACTGGTCAATACGGAAAGTTTTTTGGTGCTTATAGAAATGCTCCTTGGTATATCGAACAGAAAAAAGAAGCAGAAGTTTTAGCAGCAAAACTCGGTTATTCCAAAGTTTCAGAGGAGAAATTGGCTGTTGCCAAAAAAATTCGCGATTTTGTAATTGGTGGCGGTTTTATGTTTGCCATGTGCTCGGCAACCGATAGTTTTGATATTGCACTTTCTGCCGAAGGTGTTGATATTTGCGAACCAATGTTTGACGGCGATCCAAGTGAAGCCAGTTACCAGTCCAAAATTGATTATTCGAGAACGTTTGCTTTCAAAGATTTTATTTTGGACAGAAAACCCGAACATTATGAGTTTTCAGATATTGATATGACCGAAAAAAGAAAACTTCCTATGGAGAAAGATTATTTCACTTTGATGGATTTTTCAGCCAAATGGGACGTGATTCCAAGTATGTTATGTCAAAATCATACTTCTTTGGTAAAAGGATTTATGGGACAAAGTACCGCTTTTGAAAGAGAATTAATCAAATCGAATGTGCTTATCTTGGGAGAATGTGAGTTGAATGGTGAAGCTCGCTATATTCATGGTCAAAAAGGAAAAGGTTTCTTTACTTTTTTTGGTGGTCATGATCCTGAGGATTACCAGCATAGGGTAGGTGATGAGCCAACTGTTTTAGACTTGCATCCAAATTCGCCGGGATTTCGATTGATTTTGAACAACGTTTTATTTCCTGCTGCTAAAAAGAAAAAGCAGAAAACGTAGAATATTTTAAATAATTTCTAATAGTTATTCAGAGATTTGAAACGTTCCCAGGATTTACGTCTGTTGCGTATTTTAAAGACTGGCGTTAACAAATATACCGAAAATTTTGAAAGAAAAAACGTGAATAAATAGAAAAAAATATTCACTAGACTTTCCAAATAAAACCCAAGCCTAGCAATAGCGTAAAACCTGTGTTGGGCACAGTATTATCTAATCAATATCTCTAAGTTTTTCAAAACTAACTTTACTCTGCTATCGTTTCTCATTTCAGAATAACTTCCTTTAAAATCTAAAATAAAATCAAGTAGTTCTACTGTTGAAGCATTTGTTATTTTTGGTCTTATTAAATTTAGTAGATCAACGTATTTTTGTTTACATAACCTGATTTGTAATGAACTACTTATTTCATCTGTAGTGAATGATAAAAGAGCTATTGTAGCTTGATGACTGTCAAAATGACTTATCAATTCTCTATAAATTGGCTCTGCGTCCCACGCTACACCATTTCCATTACTCAAAAAAGTTTCAATTAAAACCAAAACATATTGTTTATTTATAGCTTTTGGTATTTTAGGAGGCAATCCTACTATTCTTGTCAATTCTCTGGCAAATGGTGGTTCATTATAAAAATTATTATTACTTCTGTGAGCATTTATTAAATTTCTCAAAGAATTTTGAATTTCAAGTATTCGTAAGTCGTCTGGAATATATTTTTGACCATCAACAATTTCTAAAAATTGTCGAGCTAATTTTTTTTGTTCTGTTTCGTGATTAGCAGAAAAGTAGCCATATTTAATTCCAAAAGAATTTTTTGTTTCTTCATCAATAGCATCCCACAATAAAGGTAATAACCATTTGATGTTTTGTCTTGTTAAATTATCCGAATCTTCTCTTGTATAAATACCAAAAAATGCCATGGCTAAACTATTGGATTGTTCTTCAGAAAGTTCAGTTAAAAACACTCCAATTTCATCAGCATTATTTGCGTTAATTGGTTCTTTTTTAATGTTTGAAAGAAGCTTCTTAATTTGAATAGCTCCACTAGGAATAGGTAGTGAAATGACTTCTTTAATACAAGTTTCTAGCCATGATATTAATTGTAAACCAGTAATATCTGTTTGATTTGGATGAGCCGCACTTGCCCAATTTCTCATGTAATTTATAAATGTCAAATGTTTAAATCCAACATCAGAGATTAATTCAATTTCTCTTGCGCCGTTGATTAATTCACTGTCTTGTAGTTTTACTAAATCGTCTTCATTTTTAAAATTTTTCCTTCTATCTCCTCCGAC
>CAZLEU010000138.1:0-6714 GCA_964558625.1 uncultured Flavobacterium sp. | reverse complement strand
CATAGAATTGATGACAAGAATTGCAATTTTTTTTTAACCAAATGGATTCACCTTGCAACGCTTTTTCGGAAAGATGAATTGCTCCATAATCTTCTTTTGAAGTATAAATAATAAAGTTATACGTTAAAAAAAGACTAATTAGTAGCGATAGGAAAAGTAAATATTTTTTGGATGTCCCCATTAATAAATTTTAATTTTCAATATTGATTGTTGGCTTCAATATAACCTCACTTTTGATTGAATTTGAAATCAAACATGCTTTTTCAGATAATTCTAAAACACGTTGTGCTTTCTCTATTTTATTTAAGTCGGCTATTGTCAATATTGGTTTTACAATAATTTTGGTCATTAAGTATTTACCCTCTATTTTTTCAAGAATACCATCAGAACTACATTCAAATGAAATAAAATCTAATTTTGAATATTCAGAAATTGCCAAAAAAGTAGTCATAAAACAACTCAAGACAGAAGCCGTAAATAAGTGTTCAGGAGACCAAATGTTGGGCATTCCTTTGTCAAATTCAGGAGGAGTTGCAACTTCAATTGTTGTTGGTAATTCGGGAGATGAGATAAGTCCTTTTCTGTCGCTTTCCCATTTTAAGTTTACATTATAAATATGATTATCCATTTTTTAAAATTTATTTGCAAAGTGCTATTTTTGGTTCTCTAATTTTATGATTTCAATCATGGTTTTATTTTTTATGAAATAATTATGATTAAATTGATAATGATTAAAATTGCTATTGTTGAGATTTTCCAAAAAGAATGCGCTTTTTTAAGCTCCATGAACTGAAATGCAACTAATAAAAACTTAACAGAAAATAGTGTTAGAATTAAGCATTTTTTTATGAAAGAATCTAAGGGAAGATTGACTATTAAAAAAGTAGCAAACGTCAACAATAGTAATAATCCGAAGGTATATGTTAGTTTCTTTTTCATAGTTAGAAAATTAAATATAAAACGGGAAAAAGCAGTAACCAAATCAAGTCGCACATATGCCAAAAAGCAGCTGAAGCTTCGACATCTTCAATAGCTTTAGTTTTTAAATTTCTGTTTAGCACAAATAAAATCACCAATCCGACAATAACATGAATGAGATGAAAACCCGTTAAAAGCCAGTAAAAGGTAAAGAATGTATTGGTATCTAAAACAAAACCAGATGCTATTTTTGTATAATATTCAATACTTTTAAGAAGAATAAAAAGCAAACCTCCAATCATTGCAATTTTGACCTGAAATGAAGCTTTATTAAAATTGTTTTCTTTAAAATTATGAACTGCATTTGCTACAAAAAAACCACTTGCAAGCAAGAAAATCGTATTAATAGTTCCAAAAGTTTTATTAAGATGCAAACTAGATTCGTGAAAAAGTTGTGGATTTTCTTTAGCACTAAAAACCAAAGCAACAAGAGCCATTCCAAAGGTTATTAGCTCTAGAAAAATGATAATCCAAAGTAAAATTCCTCCTGGCGGATAATAGAAATTTTTGTAATTTATTTTTATATCTTTTAGTTCCATTCTAGCAATCTTCTTTCTCCATTAATTTGTTTAATATCGGTTATGTCTTGTGACATTTCAACAACTCCTTTGTATTCTTTTTCTGAATTACGAACAGCAAAATAACGGATGTATATTAATCGATCTTTATAGTTTATCCAAAAAGAAGCTTCGTTTTGTTCTCCTTTTCTGAAAGCTTCTAAAATTTTTAAAACAGTATCAACACTTTTTGGTGGGTGACAAAAGCGAACTTCTCTTCCAATAATTCCAGCACTCCTTGGGAAAACTCTTTCTTCTCCTCTATTATAAAAAATCACCTTATCATTTTCATCTACATAGGTTAAATCAATAGGTAAAGTTTTAAAAAGTAAGTTTACTTGTTCAACAGTCATATACCCTTCATCATAATGTGCTGCTTTTTCATCAAAAACCACGTCAGTTCTTTTTTCAGTATCTTGTGATGGATGAATGTACTCAGGTTCGTTCGGAAAGTTTGGTGGAACATCGGCTAACATCCAACCGATTTCGTCTTCTCCTTTTCGCATTACTTTCCACTCATCATCAGATAAAATTTCTAAAGCATTTGGAAATAATACGGTTTCTTCCACTTCCAATAATCTATTTATGTTTTGTATTGCTAATTCGGTATTGTGTTTTGCAGAAATTAAATTTTTATTTTCAATGTTTTGTCTAACAATTCTAAATATTTGTCTAATAATATCATGAAAAGACCACATATTTTGTGAAGGACCAGTCCAACCTTTTTGCTCAAGAAAAGGAAATAACTGATTTTCTTTACGTTCAAAACGTTTTTCAATTGTTGTCAGTTGGTTGAATAAATTATAAAACCTCTGAAAGTCATTTTTGATGTCAACTTGAATAAGGTTATCTGCAATAGATTGAATTAGAAGTGTTTCATCTAAATAATTTTGAATAGGATGTCCTTTTGCTAAATCCATATTTTGGAATTCTGTTATCATTTTAATTTTGTTTTATTTTTTCATACAACTTTACCATTGATTGTAGTAATTCTGTTGGTGTTGTTAGAATTTGATAATGATTTTGCCCAAACATTTGAGGCAAATAATATTTGGCTTGTGCTTCTATTGCCAAAGCATAAGAATTGATATCTCTTTGATTTAATTCGCGTAAGGCTTGTTTTACATCGTTAATTCCGTATTTACCTTCATACTTATCATAGTCGTTTGGTTTGCCATCAGAAATTAGAATAATCCATTTATTTTTGGTTTTTCGAGTGTCTAATCTTGCACCAGCATGACGCAAAGCAGCACCAATTCGGGTATAACCAGAGGGTTCAATAGCACCAACTTTATTTTTGGCGACAGCCCAATTTTCGTCAAAATCTTTAACAGTTAGGTAAGTCGAAAAATTACGTGTTTTAGAATAAAAACTATCAATAGAAAAATCAATGTTAAATTCGTTTAAAATTTCTCCAAACAAAATAGAAACTTGTTTTTCTACATCAATTACTCGATTTCCTGCCGCATAACTATCACTTGATAAACTAATGTCTAAGAGCAATAAAATGGATAAATCTTTTTCTTTTTTCCGGTTGGAAAGATAAATTTTATCCGAAGGTGTTTTTTTCGAATGCGCATCTACATACAAATCGGTAATGGCATCAATATCAAATTCTTCTCCTTGATTTTGACGTTTTTGCTGTTGCATTTTGTTGTTCAAATTGGTTAAAATTTTTCTTAAATTTAATAGCGTTGCATTGTTCTTTAAGATTGTATTTTGATAGTAATTTGCATCTGTTTTTAGTTGAATTTTTGGATAAACTTTACAGAAATGGTCTTTGTATTTTCTTTTTTCAAAATCCCATTCGTCATAAGTTAAATGAAAACCATTGGAGTCAATTTCGGCACTTTCAGAGATGGAAGTGTTTTCAGTAAACTCCGCTTGATAAACAGAATGTGCAGTATCGTCAACACGAACAGTGAATTTCATATTAAGATCTTCAATAGCGTTTTCGTGTTTCTCTAAATCGTCAGAACCATCAAAATCACGCCAATTTCCGTTGAACTCTTCGGCAGTTTCTACTTTTTCAAAACTATGAAGCAACACATAATCTTCTTGTTGTTTTTTGTCAATTTCTATCGTAGTTATTTCTTCAACAGCTTTTGCTTGTAATGTTGTTGTAATTTGTTCTGAATTAGATTTTTTTACTAAATCCGAAAAATTTTCTAAAATAGTTTCAGTGCATTCTTTACTATCATTTTGCATCAACTTGCCATAAATCCAGGAATAATCGGTTGCGCTTTTTGGAGTCGTTTTAGCTTCAAAATGCGATTTTAAGTTTTGATAAATAACTTTAGAATTGGGATATTTTTGAAACAATAAGATTAAAATTTCCTCTTTGTTTTGTTCAGATAAGACTTCATCAATCGTTAAATTTATTTTCAATTCAGATTGAACACTCAGAAACAGTATTCTAAAAAAGTAAAAACCTAAATTAGCCTCTTTTGAAGCAAATTCATTAAAATAAATAGGAAGAAAAAAGTTGTTGTTTTTATAACCACCTTCTCGTTCAGCAGGAAAAAGTTCAATTGCTTTTCCAGTAATTGCTCTTGCTAAAATAGTTAAACGAGGTTTCACATCCTTTAAGAAAACAGCATTGCTATCTAAAAGAATTTTATTCTTGTTTCTTTTCTTGAAATATTTAGAAACGGTTCCAAAAAGTAGCTCGTCTAAATCCATATTTAGTTACTAAATCATCAAATCACACAAATCTTTCAATGATTGAACGGTTTGTAAATCATCAGTTAATGGTTCTACTATTGCAATGTGTGTTGAAAGTCTTTTAGGTAATCCGCTTTTGATTAGAGTTGCTGCATTTACTAAAAGACGTGTCGAAACGGTTTCGGTTAATCCAAGTTCGGTTAGGTTTCTTATTTTAGAGCCAATCGCTACTAATTTTTTAGCATTATTGGCATCAATTTCAGTTTCGTTAATAAGAATTTCTATTTCTTGCATTGATTCTGGATAATTGAACGAAAGAGCTGAAAAACGTTGTTTTGTGGAGGGTTTTAATTCTTTAAACCCACGCTGATAACCAGGATTGAAAGAGGCTATCAGCATGAAGTCTTCATGTGCTTTTACCGTAATCCCTAATTTATCAATAAACAACTCTCTACGATGGTCAGTAAGTGAGTGGATAGCAACAATAACATCTGGTCTCGCTTCGGCAATTTCATCTAAATAAATGATTGCTCCTTCTTTTACAGCTGTAGTCATTGGTCCATCAACCCAAATAGTTTCGGCTCCTTTTATAATATACCTTCCTATTAAGTCGGTTGATGAAGTTTCTTCATGGCAAGCTATTGTAATAAGTTTTTTATCCAATTTATGCACCATATATTCAATAAAACGCGATTTTCCAGTTCCAGTTGGACCTTTCAAGAGCAATGGAATTTTATTAGAATAGGCATGTGAAAAAATTTCTTCTTCTTTTCCTATAGAAAAATAATATGGTATTAATGAAGCCATTTTTAGAGAATTATTATGGTTTTGGTTCAGATTTGTAATTAAAAAGATTTGGGTTTATTTTTATAGATAGAAATGCCCAATTATTGCCTGCATTCTTATTTCCACCTTTTAAAACTTCCATTGTTGTCGTTGCAAACATTTGGGAAAAACCTGCATCAATAGTTACATAGTCGTACATTTTGTATTCTAAAGTAAAGTCTAATTCGGTTCCTAAATAACTGTTTTGCTTTTCTCCAGCTTTATAAATTGTTGCAGCAGAAGCAAAATAATGCGGTGTTAATTTGGCTGAAAATTTATTTTTCTCATAATTTAAAGTTGCATAAACATCGGTTAGTCCAACAGAGTTAGCATGATTTCCAACGTAGAAATAATCCATATAGCCATTAAATTTGTGATTAGTTCCATATAACGGATTAAACGATTTTACATCGGTTGAAGTGTCATTTTGATCTTTACCTGAGAGTCTCTCAAAACCTGAAGTTGCATTTAAAGTTGCTGAAAACTTGTAACTAATATTTGCTGACAAATAGTTGGCACTTAAAGACTTATCGGCTATTTTCCCTGTTTGCAAATAAGCTGCGCCATCAATAGAAAGTGATCCATTTTTGAAAACCAATCTTGAACCTAAAGTTTGACTATAATCTATTTTTTCTTCCGTTCCAACTAAATACGGCATTCCGTTATTTAATGCTAAAATGCTAAAATTTAATTTTTCAAAATCAGTGTGGTACCATAGATATTGCAATGATTTATATTGTAAAACGGCATAATTTTCATAAAAATTAGTTTCTTTATTTGCATTTAACGCTAATCCAAAATGAATTTGATTTTTGGAATTTGGATTAAATTTTAATAAAAATGCATCATGACTTCTGGCTTGCATAGTCCAATCTACATTTCCAAAAATACGAGCATCGTCATAATTAATTTCTTGTCGTCCTAATTTGAAAGAGAATTTCTCATCCATTTTTATTTCGCCATAAGCCTCATGAAAAGCACTGTTTGCATCTGTTTTTGAAGTAGTTGTTACGTCTCCCCAAGTTTTTACATTTTGTGGAGAAACTCGTAATTTGATATTTTTAAAAGAATAATCAAATATTAGTCGAGTTCTTTGAGAGATAAAAGAAGCTGCTTTTTCAGTATCTGGTTTTAAGGTTCCATAACCGTTTCTGTTTTCAAATCTTGCACGTAAATCTGCATTAATATCAAATTGTTGTGCAGAAATTGTTATAGTCCCTAAAAGGGTAATAAAAGTAGTATAAATATATTTTTTCATACTATTATTTATTTACGGTTTCTATAATTTTATCCACTGTTTCTTTATTATTTACTCCTAAACCTTCTTGTTGATGAAGTAAAACGCCTTCTTTATCAAAAACACTTATAATGTTAGAGTGTGAAAAATCCATAGGTGCAATTTTTTTGTATTTAACAGCCAAAACATTAGCAAATTCTTGAACTGTTGTTTTTGTGCCTTGTAGAAATGTCCAATGTGGCGCATCCATAAAATTATCTTTAGCAAATGTTTTTAATCTATCAGGAGTATCCACTTCGGGATCAATGCTTACCAAAACAAAATTCAAATTGGAAAGTTTATCTTTTGGCATCTTAGACTCAATATCGCGCATATCGGCAACTAATCTTGGGCAAGCTGCTTTGCAACTGGTGTATATCATTACCATTACGGTAACTTTCCCTTTAAAATCTT
>CAZLEU010000137.1:0-6787 GCA_964558625.1 uncultured Flavobacterium sp. | reverse complement strand
AACAAAAAGGCTAATGTGGATATGAGAATTGGGGACTATACATATCGAGAAAATGATTCTACAAAAACGGAGCCTTTTAAGATTTATAAAATAAGTGAGGTAAATATTATTACTGATTACTCTAATGCTAATAAGAACTCCAAATTGTCTGATAGTATTAGCTATAAAAAATTTAATTTATTTAGTTTTAAAAAATTAAAATACCGCCCAAAAGCCATAACTGACGCTATATTCATAAATAAAGGAAATTATTTTTCTGATACGCGTACGAACTTAACATCACGTTATTTGAACAATCTAAAAATATTTAATTATCCTACCATTACATATAAGATTGACCCTAGGGATTCGTTATCTAGCTCACTTATAGCAAACATATATTTATCTCCAAAAAAGAAATACAGTTTTGCAACAAATCTTGATGCCTCAATTTCCAATATTCAAAAACCGGGTATTACATTTTCTCCTTCACTATTAATACGAAATGTATTTAATGGCGCAGAAACTTTTGAGGCAGCGTTACGCTATAACATTGGTTCATCAAAGGAATCAGCTAATCCAAATAATGTTTTTTTCAATGTGCTAGAGTATGGTCTTGATACCAAATTGCATTTTCCAAGAATTTTGATGTTCTTTAATACAGATAAAATTATTCCAAAAAGAATGATTCCTTCTACAACTTTATCGCTTGGATTTTCAAAACAAGAAAACATCGGATTGGATAAAGAAAGTTTATCGTCAACGTTTGCCTACAACTGGACACCAAAACCAAATGCCTCTGCCCGATTTGAACTTTTCAACATTCAATTTATCAACAACTTGAATACAGAAAATTACTTTAACATTTATCGATCATCCTATAATACAATCAATGATTTAGCTATAAAATATGGAGCAAATAGCGATTATTTTGATTCAAACGGTCAGTTAATAATTGAAGAAGGAACTACAGGATTTATAAACGATGTTCTATCAAATAATCTTTCAACACCAGTATCGCTACAAGACTTTAAATCTGTTGCTAGTGTTGTTGAAAAAGCCTATAGACTTACCGAAAACAATTTGATTTTTGCTACTAATTATCAATATTCAATAACAACCAAAAAAGATTTACAAGACGAGACGTTTTATGTTTTCAAAACCAAGTTCGAATCGGCAGGAAATTTTTTATCGTTATTGGCAAATGCCTCCAAGAAATTAGAAAATCAAAACGGAAGCGATATTTTTTTAGGAGTTGAATATTCACAATATTTCAAAACAGAGTTAGAATATGTTAAACATTGGGATTTACGTTTGAAAAAAGTATTTGCCTTTAGAAGCTTTTTTGGGATTGCCGTTCCTTATGGAAATTCGACTAGTGTTCCCTTCTCGAGAAGTTACTTTGCAGGTGGTGCTAACGATATTCGAGCATGGCAACCCTATAGTCTTGGTCCTGGAAGAAGTGGTGGTTTTTTTGATTTTAATGAAGCAAATTTAAAAATGACTTTTAGTGCCGAATTTCGTTTTAATGTTTTTGGTCAATTAAATGCGGCATTGTTTGCAGATGCAGGAAACATTTGGAATGTTTTTGATGATGTGAATGAAGAAATTTATAATTTTAATGGTATTAAGTCGGTACAAGATTTTGCGTTAGGAAGTGGTTTAGGATTTCGATATGATTTTAGTTTTTTTGTTTTCAGAGCCGATTTAGGGTTTAAAACCTACAATCCTGCCAAACTTGATGGTGAAAAATGGTTTAGAGAACTGAATTTTTCAAAATCGGTAATAAATATTGGAATAAATTACCCATTCTAATTTTAGAAATTATTATTTTTGTAATCCGAAAATGTTCGGAATTAACCAAAAAACAACAATACAATGTCACATAATATTAAACCTGGAGTTGCCACTGGAGATGAAGTTCAAGCCATATTTGCCTATGCAAAACAAAAAGGATTTGCATTGCCTGCTGTTAACGTTACTGGTTCAAGTACCATAAATGGTGTTTTAGAAACAGCAGCCAAATTAAATGCTCCTGTTATTATTCAGTTTTCAAATGGTGGAGCACAATTTAACGCAGGAAAAGGACTTTCCAATACTGGTGAAAAATCGGCTATCTTAGGCGCAATTGCTGGGGCAAAACACATCCATACTCTAGCAGAGGCTTATGGAGCAACTGTTATTCTACATACGGACCACTGCGCCAAAAAATTATTACCTTGGATTGATGGCTTGTTAGATGCTTCCGAAAAACATTTTGCCGAGACAGGAAAGCCTCTTTATTCTTCTCATATGATTGACTTATCTGAAGAACCAATTGCTGAAAATATCGAAATCTGTAAAACGTATTTAGCGAGAATGAGCAAAATGGGAATGACATTAGAAATCGAACTTGGGATAACAGGAGGTGAAGAAGATGGTGTTGATAATTCTGATGTTGATAGCTCAAAATTATATACACAACCTGAAGAAGTATCTTATGCTTATGAAGAATTGATGAAAGTAAGTCCTAGATTTACAATCGCAGCTTCTTTTGGAAATGTTCACGGAGTTTACAAACCTGGAAATGTAAAATTGACTCCAAAAATCTTAAAAAACTCTCAAGAATATGTGCAAAACAAGTTTAATACGGGTACAAATCCTGTAGACTTTGTTTTCCATGGCGGATCGGGTTCTACACTTGAAGAAATTAGAGAAGCTATTTCTTATGGTGTGATTAAAATGAATATTGATACCGATTTGCAATTTGCCTTTACTGAAGGAATTCGTGATTATATGACATCTAAAATTGATTATCTGAGAACTCAAATCGGAAGTCCTGAAGGAGCAGATTCACCAAACAAAAAACATTATGATCCGAGAAAATGGGTACGTGAAGGTGAAGTAACTTTCAATACAAGACTAGAACAAGCATTTGCTGATTTAAATAACGTTAATACATTATAAATTTAGAATTTAGAATTTAGAGTTTAGAACAAACGCTTCTAACTTCTGATTTCTAATTTCTGACTTCTAACTTCTAACTTCAAGAAATATGGCTTGGTTTAAAAGAAAAGAAAAAGGAATTCAAACAGCTACCGAAGACAAAAAAGATGTTCCAAAAGGGTTATGGTACAAATCCCCTACAGGAAAAATTATTGATACCGATGAATTAGCCAGAAATTTATGGGTTAGTCCTGAAGACGATTTTCATGTAAGAATTGGTAGTAAAGAATATTTCGAAATATTATTTGACGATAATGAATTTAAAGAATTAGATGCTAAAATGACATCTAAAGACCCTCTTAATTTTGTTGACACCAAAAAATATTCTGATCGTCTTAAAGATGTGATGGAAAAGACAAAACTGAAAGATGCCGTTCGTACTGCTGTTGGAAAATCCAAAGGAAAAGACTTAGTTGTTTGCTGTATGGATTTTGCTTTTATTGGAGGTTCGATGGGTGCCGTTGTTGGTGAAAAAATCGCTCGTGGAATTGATTATTCTATCAAACACAACGTCCCTTTTTTGATGATATCAAAATCGGGGGGTGCTCGTATGATGGAAGCAGCTTATTCATTAATGCAATTAGCCAAAACTTCAGCAAAATTAGCACAACTTGCCGAAGCAAAAATCCCGTACATTTCTTTATGTACAGATCCAACAACTGGAGGAACGACAGCTTCTTACGCTATGTTGGGTGATATTAATATTTCTGAACCTGGTGCCTTAATCGGGTTTGCAGGGCCGCGTGTTGTAAGAGATACAACTGGAAAAGATTTGCCAGAAGGTTTCCAAACAGCCGAATTTGTTCTAGAACATGGTTTCTTAGATTTTATAACACCTAGAAAAGAATTAAAAGACAAAATCAACTTGTATTTAGATTTAATTTTGAATCAAGAAATTAGATAAAATGTCCTTTTTTTTAAAAAATTAAAAAACTCAAAGCATAAACGTTTTGAGTTTTTTGTTTTTATTAAATATTTGAATTTAATACCGTAATGAAATTATTTCGCAAATATTTTTTCAAAAAAAACCAATAACCGTTTTCATTCGTAAATCAATTTATAACTTTTAAAATTTAAGAAAATGAAAACACGTAATTTAATTTTAGTATTCTCACTATTCGTATCTGTAGCTACATTTGCGCAAATAGAAAAAACTGTAACTGTTGGTGGCGCTCCAATGTATCCATCTAAAAACATTGTTGAAAATGCTGTAAACTCAAAAGATCATACAACATTAGTTGCAGCTGTAAAAGCAGCAGATTTAGTAGAAACACTTCAATCAAAAGGACCATTTACTGTTTTTGCCCCTACAAATGCAGCTTTTGAAAAATTACCAAAAGGAACAGTCGAAACATTGTTGAAACCTGAAAATAAAAAAACATTACAAACAATCTTAACATACCACGTGGTTGCAGGCAAAATGAGTTCTATAGATATAGCTAAAGCAATCAAACAAGGAAAAGGCAAAGTTACTTTGAACACTGTTGCAGGCGGAAAACTTACAGCTTGGATGAAAGGCGAAAAAATTTATATTACTGATGAAAATGGCAATAGCGCAGAGGTTGCAATTGCAGATGTAAACCAGTCAAATGGTGTAATTCATGTAATTAATACAGTTCTTACCCCAAAATCATAATCCAAACTAAGAAACCAAAAAAAAGTCCTTTCAAAGATGAAAGGACTTTTTTGTTAAACTGATCTCTTCTGCTTTTCTACAAAACCATCAGATTGTAGTTTTAATAATTCCAAAGCACCTTTCTTCTTGTAGTTATACAATTCCTTATCTTCTTTTATGTCAGCATAAACTTTGTCATATATTTCGGCATCAGTCTTGCGTTGTAATTCGCTTTGGTAACGATTTTGGGCAATTACGTTTTTTATACCCATTTCATTGTCTTCTTGTTTAAAATCATATTCACCTCGTGGGGATAACAATTTAGCAATGATAGGAGAAGTCTCGATTGCTAAAAACAATAACATTATAAAAAACGACGGCAACCAAGGTAATTTATTCAATGCATTTATTCTTGCCATTAAGCCATCAAAGCCATCAATAATAGGTTTTGTTTCGTTCACTTTTTTTTCTAAATCGGCTTGTAAGGTTTTGGCTTTTACTTCTTTTTCACTAATCTTAACCGCATTTGCTGCTTTTATAGAGTCTAGTTGCTTTAGAGCGGCATCATGTTTCTCTCTCTTTTCTTTGTAAACTGGTCCTTTCCCTAATTTTTTGGTACCTGCTGTTCCTTCTGCTTCGGTTATGTATACAGCATATAAATCATTTACTTCTTTTTCTTTCTTTAAAATATCTGATTTTAAGCTATCAATTTCAGCTTTATTTTTTTCAACGTCCGATTGAAAATAATTTGTTATCTCTTTTTTGTTATTTAATGCCATTGCATTTTTTTCTTTTAACAAAACAGTTTCGATCTCTTTTTGAAAGATTTTTATTTCTAATGGTTTTGAAATTACTATTGCAATAATTATAGCCAGAGCAATTCGCGGAGTAGCTTGTATAAATTCGTCTAAAAAATTATCTCTTTTTTTGATTGTTGAAACAATGAATCTGTCAAGGTTGAAGATTAAGAATCCCCAAACCATACCAAAGAAAACGGCAGTATATACGGAATCAAAAACGGTAAAAAGCGCATAACTACTGGCTATAAAAGCCATAATTGCCGTAAAAAAAACAGTGGCTCCTATCCCAGCATATTTATTTTGTTCTCCATTAGAACAACCATTTATAATGTCTGAATCGACACCTGAACAAAGAATAAAAAAACGTTTTAACATAGTGATTGATTTTGATTCCGAAAAAACGGAATTGTTGATGATTGATGATTAGTACAAATTTAACGCCAAAAATTACAGTTTGTAGTAAAAAATTGAAAATTAGATTTTAAAATAAAAAAAGCATCCTAAAACTGGATGCTTCTATAAATTTATTTTTATATAATTTTATGATTTAATCACTTTTTCTTTTAACACTTTTTTGCTTGCTACTTTTTTAGTTCCAGCAGGTTGCAAATCATTTAAGATATTTACTGCTTCTTCTACATAAATATCTTTAGTTAAACTTTCGTGCCATCTTTCTCTTTTTTCTTTTAGCGACAAATCTGTTTTCATAGCTTCTTGTTCGTAAGGCAAAGAGGAAATCAATAAATTATTTTTATAATTATTAATGGTTTTAAACTTTTTAGCATTTTCTTCTATTTTGGTTTGTTCTTGTTTAAACTTATCCATTTTTAAAGAATATATATTTTCTTTATCGCGTTGGTCAATCCATTTTGCATTTTCTTCAACCAATTTGAATTTGTCATTTGCAGCGATTCTCATTTTACTGTTTGCAATGGCAACATCATAATTATCAAGTTTATCCCAAGTTGAATAGGTTGCAGCTTCAATTTTATCCCAAGGCATGGCATTTTCAATATCTCGTTCACCCATTTTTAGGTAAGCATATCTATCTGGCATTGCAACATCGCTACTCACACCTTCTAATTGCGTAGAACCACCATTGATTCTGTAGAACTTTTGTGTTGTAGTTTTTAATGCTCCCATATCTCCCATATTGCTTCCGCGAACAAACTGATTTAGGTCAATTACATTTTGAACGGTTCCTTTTCCATAGCTTTGTTTGCTTCCTATAATTACAGCTCTTTTGTAGTCTTGCATTGCAGCTGCTAAAATTTCGGAAGCTGAAGCTGAAAAACTATTTTGCATAATTACAAGTGGTCCATCCCATTGAATTCTGTCGTCTCTATCATACAAAACTTCTTTTTTACCAGCAGCCGATTTTATTTGAACTATTGGTCCTTCATCTATA
>CAZLEU010000136.1:0-6852 GCA_964558625.1 uncultured Flavobacterium sp. | reverse complement strand
ATTTAAAAGGAGAAGAAGTTTTTGTTATAGAAGAAAAAAATAACTGGTGCAAAGTAAGTATGGATGAAAAATGGGTTAGTAAAAAACATTTAAGATTTAAATAAAACTTTTAAATATATTAAAGTGAATAATAAATATCAGTAACTTAAAAAATAAAAGCCTGCAAAAAAGAAAATTTGCAGGCTTTTATTTTTTAAGTGGAGTCGCCGAGAATCGAACTCGGGTCCAAACAAGCAACCAAATGGCTTTCTACACGCTTATTTCCTGTTTGGGTTTTCGACGTTGGGCTAGGACAGAAACAACCACCAAACGCTTAGCTTTATCAATGTCAAAATGGATTTAAAGCATTACCATTTCTAGGTTTATATTTACGATTTACCTTGATCAAACGCTATAAACCAAAGCTTTTGAGGTAAATCCTGCTTTCCTACCTTGTAGGAGCGTGGCTAATCTTACTATGATTCAGATTATGCAGCAAGAGCGTAGTTTCCTTCGCCGTATAAAAGTGTTGAGTCCATTTATTAACGAGAATTGACTCAGTTCTCGACGTGCTTACAATTTAGTTCCACTCGCTGTCAAAACCAGTCGACCCCATTTTGTATATTCAGTAAATAATTATTAGATACCGATAAGTCCTCAAAAAGCAGCACAAATATAATGCCTTTTTATGATTTGAGGAAGTTATTCTTTATAAATGTATTGTCATTATAAATTGAATGGTATTTGAAAGATAGAATAAAAAAGCCATCTGACAACTAGATGGCTTTTTAAGACTCTTTATTTTTTAATGATTTTTAGCTTTTCAACATTATTGCCTTGCGTAATAATAACGTTATAAAATCCTGCGGGATAGTTTCTTCCAAACTGTACTTCACCAACATTTTCAGTTTTTGTCACATAATTGTCAAGTAACTTGCCTATCATGTCATAAACTTTGATCGTTATTAGTTCATCAGATTTCGATTTTATTTGTATCAAAAATTCATTCGAGAAAGGGTTGGGAATTGGCACAGCTATAAAGTCAGAATCAATATAATTATTTGTTTTTGAATAAGTTGATGGTGTTTCGACAATACACTCTGGACTGTATTCACCTTGAATTCCATTCACTAACAAAGCAACCTTAACACTATATTGTGTGTTATACACTGCAAAAGCAGTTGATGAACTAGGAACAACGTCTGTTATAGAAGTAAGCATGAAATTACGTAGCGAACGGTCTATATGTCCTACTTGATTAGTAGAAAGATTTACAACTTCAAATCGATATGCTGTTGCATAGTTATTGATGGTGGCATTAATGTAACTGTTAATAGTGGGCAATAGACTAGAAGGACACTCAATTTGAGTGATAGGTATGTTAGGAGTTGTAATAATACATTCTGGACTATATTCACCTTGAACACCATTTACTAACAAAGCAACTTTAACGCTATATTGTGTATTATACATAGCAAATGGAGTTGAAGAACTAGGAGTAATATCTGTAATCGAAGTAAGCATAAAATTACGTAGGGAACGGTCAATATGTCCAACTTGATTAGTAGAAAGATTCACAACTTCAAATCGATATGCTGTTGCATAGTTATTGATGTTGGCATTAATATAACTATCAATATTGGGTAATGGGCTAGAAGGGCATTGAATTTGCGTGATAGGTATGTTAGGAGTTGTAATAATACATTCCGGACTATATTCACCTTGAACACCATTTACTAACAAGGCAACCTTAACGCTATATTGCGTATTATACATAGCAAAAGGAGTAGAAGAACTAGGTGTAATATAAGTAATCGAAGTAAGCATAAAATTACGTAATGAACGGTCAATATGTCCAACTTGATTAGTAGAAAGATTTACAACTTCAAATCGATATGCCGTTGCATAGTTATTAATGTTGGCATTAATATAACTATCAATATTGGATAATGGGCTAGAAGGGCATTGAATTTGCGTGATAGGTATGTTAGGAGTTGTAATAATGCATTCATTACCAAAAGCTTGATAAACATCATTTATCTTAACTCTTACTCTAATTGTGTAAGTCGAATTAAAATTGACAAAATTTGTTGGAAATCCGATAAAGGAATTTGTTAATTGGAAAGCTCTACCAGTTGTAGTAAAATTATAAACAGCGTTTGTTTCATTGTTTTTTATCATCCAATTATAACTTTGTGCATTGGAGACTAAATTGGCATAAACAATTGTATTTAAGGCAGGTAAAGTAGTATTGCATTGTGAACTAATTAATTGTGTTGTATTGGGAGCAATATAAACCAACTTGAATCTGTCATCATAGTTTCCAGCTGTTGAGGTGAATGCATAAGGAGCACCTTTAAGATTGTGATAAATATTGAGTAAATTGTCTTTAAGATATACATTTTGTTCACCTTCAAAAAGACCATCAACAGCATATAAAGCAATTTTATATTCGCCACTAGATAATAGTTTTACTCCTAAAGGGATTTCATCATTAATATTGAATGGCAGGGCTTTACCTTGAATAATCATTTTGTCAGAATTGATTAATGAATATATATTTCCAGCTATTAATGTAGCATCAAACATCCTGTCAAATGAATTTGTTGCTTCAGACATATATCCAACTAATGTTCTATCAATAGAATTGCTAGTATTTACTAAGTCTAACCATATTCTATTAGATTCAGTTGAATTTATTGTAGTGTCATTGTTTACTATATTTCTAAAAAAGTTTGAGTTGTCATTTGTTGAACTTCGCATAGAATTATTAAAAGTAACATTAATAGTTCCATCTTCGGGAACTGTTGGGCCATCTTCCATTAGAACCATAAAACCTTGACCACTTGCAATCTTACCATTAAAAGTATTTGGTCCACTTTGCGATCCTGTTTGATTATAGGTGATATAATCACTAGGCGTATAGTTAGCTACAAAGTTTTGATAAAAAGGACTTGCAGTACTATTGCTAGGTAATGTTCCATGGGTCCATAAAAATATCCTTCCTTGAATATTTACATTGTTGGGGTGTTTTAAAAAGTCAATTGCATCAATTGAGGATGGATATGGATTACCAATTAAGTTGTAATTATCAGAATATCTATCAAAACTTTTACCATCAGAAGAAGTTAGAATTCCTAGGTTCGTAATAGTGCCTCTTGATATTGATTTATTAATTATCCCATTATGAGGAACCCCATTGTTAAAAATAGATGTAAATTCTTGAGTACTAGAATCAGGAAAATCACTTGGACCTCTTACTATGTAGCCTTTACCAGTAATCATAGTTTCATTGGCTGCATTATTCCAATTTCCCTCAGTACCATTTGAATTAGAATTTGTTGGATTCCATTTCCAAATAAGTGAAGTAGGAGTGTTAGGAGAAATAGAATTAGTATTAAAGCCAGTTACTGGAGATGACCAATAAACATAATCCAATCGTCTCATCATAACACTTCTACGATGGGAAATGATTCCTGTGTTTACACCTGAGTCATTAATTTGTACTAAAGAGCCATCATCCATTATTTCAAAATTACCTCCAGGTTGTACTGTTAAATTATTTCTAATTTCAGCAAAATGATTCGCTGTAATAAAAAAGTTCCATCCAGCATTAAGTGTCAAATTACATGCATGGAGGTTTCCATTAAGTGTTGTGTCATAATTACCATTTATAATAACATCATCATTAAGCGTTGGAATTCCGTTAGACCAAGAAGTTCCATTCCAAGTAGTGCTAATGCCACCACAATTACTACATCCATTAATTACTTCTATAGTGTCACTTATTATTACTTCACACCCCAGATTATTAATATATTTATAAGTTATAATATGACTTCCTATACCAGCTGAAGCAGCATCAAAGCTATTCCCATTTACTCCGTTTCCAAAAAAAGTTCCACCTAATGGAGCAGGATTCAAGAAATTAGTCAAGTCTGATATTGATTCGTTATAACAAATTTCTGTTGGGAGCTCTAATTTACCTAATGAATCAAGGGGGGCTAAACTAATATTATCTACATAATAATAACTCAATGAAGGTTTATCAGCCAAAGGAATAGCCGACATTGAACTATTACAGGATGTCCAAATTTGAGGAGTAATTTCTTGACTTACAACAGCTGCAGCATTGATACCTCCAATGTATAAAAATTCTTGACCTCCGACACCAGAATTAAAAGTTATATTTACTCTCGTCCAATTATTAAAATTTGTAATTTTTGGATGAGTAAGTAAAATTGGATTTGTTCCTAGGTAAGTATTCGCCAGAGGATTATTCGAAAGAGTATTTCCTGAACTATTTAAAAGAATTTGAAAAGTTGAAGAGTTTTCATGAGTTTGTTCTGCAGTTGAGATATCAAAACTAATAACATAATTTTGATTTGCAAGGAGGGGAGTAGCTAATTTAGTTCTCATACTTTCAATCCATTGATGACCAATTGCACGCTGAACAATAAAACCAGCATACGAATCACCAATATTCTCGTTAGTTTCTTGATATCCAAGATAATTGCATGGTATTTTTACAAAATCACTCACAGCATCTTCTCTAAAATAGTCAGGAGTACCACACCCAGAATTCCATCCACATGCTCGATTTATTTGGCTTATAAAATCCACAGACTGATTTGATTGTTCAAAATCACCATTCAAGACTAAATTACAAGGATTAGCAGTCATATTACAGCTTAATCCTGCTGCATAAACAAACACATATATGTATGTAATATTTCCTCTTGATTGCTGCACCGTATCGTAAGGTACGTATCTTAACAAATGCAAGCCTGGAACATTAGAACTATAACTAATATTAGTAGACCCATTACCAGATGTTGAAGAAATTGATGCGGCATTATCATAAACATCTTGTAGCCCTTCAAAGTTTAAATTATTTCCAAAGTCATTTGATAAAATTCCAGTAATATTTATAGGTGGATTTCCAATAGTATATTCAAATTGATAAGAATTATTTAGTATTCCATCATTTACACCTGCAACATCTATTCCATTGCAGTTTGTAACACCATAATCAAAAAAATTTAAAGTGGCAGTATTTCCAAATTGATTGGTTAGATTATATCCAATATCACAAAGTGTATTTTTTTCTTCAGGAGCAATAATTCTTCTAGTTGCACCTAGTGGAAGTCCGCTATTCATTACAAAACCATATGGATTTGGATTAGTATAACATTGATTGCTAAAATGACTGAAACTACTAGGTCTTTCATAACAATCGGAAGTGTATGTTGGAATAACTACATTATCATTTCCCTTAAAATTTATTGTTGTATTACAATTTATTGTGTATTGATGTCCTGAAGAAGTTGGAGGTGTTGCAGCACAATTAGGATGAAGAATATCTTGTCCTAATGCTGGATTATAACTAAAATCATACATTGGAGAGATGCCATTTCCTAATATAAGATTACTATTATTAGCATGATTGTTGAGATAAGTGTCATATCTTGAAAAATAGTTTCTATTTGCTCCAAATTTTGAATTACCATTTTCATCAATTAAACTTGAAAATCCTAGCGAATGAATAACTTCATGTAAAACTACAGAATATAAATCTATTTGAGAAGATGAAGCGGGATTAGATAAATCATAATTCCAATTAAAAGTATTATTATGAAAATTCATTGCAACTAACCCGTGATAATATAACCCTGAAATTTCGGTACTAGAACCTGCAGGAATTATTGGAAAAGAAACATTAGTATAAGAATCAATACCAGTATGTATCGTTTTCCATATTTCATTATCAGCGATACCCCCAAGTACTACTGGAGGAGGGTTTGAACTTGGTAAGTTATAAAATCCTGAAGCTATCCCTAAAACATTACTTGTAGAAGGGCTTGATACTAAATCATTTATATCTCTAACCCAAATCTCAACCTTATTATTTAAACCATTAGTCTTTAATGGTGAATTAATAAATTCACTTATATCATGGAAAACTTGACAAATTACAGATCTTCTTGATGCTGCATTAGGATGTTCTCCATCTATCATTCCGCTACCAGATGTAAAGTGTAATCTAAAAATTCCCGAATCGCAAGTAGTATCTACAAATCTATTTTGTATTTGTACATCACGTTCCTTTTTAACAATTTTTATATCAGTCAATGAATATTTATTACCATAATTATCAAAAACTTCATTTAGAAGTTTGTTCTCATCATCATGGAGATTAATTGGTTCATGTTTTTGAGCAAAAAAACTTGAAGTAAATAGGAGAAACAAAACGAATAAATGGAATACTTTTTTCATATCTAATAAAATTTAGTATTGTTAATTAATTACTAAATTTTAACATTAAATATCTTAAATACAAATAATTCCGATAAGCGGCAAAAAAAAACGTTGATTAGGAAAAATTATTCTTCTTCGTCTTTGAAAACAAATGGATAATCACCAAATAATGGTGCTAATTTTCTAATAGCATATACATTTCGGGTAAATCTATTTGATAGCGCGATAATAGTTACTCGCTCATTTTTTAAAGTAACAAAAGAAGAAGTATTGCCATGCCACCATCCATTATGAAAATAATATTTTTGACCCGTTTCCCATTCAATCATTCTGATTCCAAGTCCGTAATTTTTTTCACCTTTACTTTCATAGCTATAACCTTGATACATCTTCTTTTTTAATTCAGGGTTCAAAAAAGTTGGAGCATTAATTGCCATATCAAACTTTAATAAATCTCTTGGAGTTGAATAAATGTTTTTGTCACCATAGACTCCATCAAGAAAGTCAATGGCAAATTTAGAACCGTTGCCACGATAGGAAGGTGTGGCTTTCACAATATCTTTTTCAATGTCAAAAACATAGGTGTTTTTCATTCCTAATGGATTAAAAATCATC
>CAZLEU010000135.1:0-6861 GCA_964558625.1 uncultured Flavobacterium sp. | reverse complement strand
TTCATCGCTACAGTAGAACCACATGTTGGAGATACAATTTGAGATAAACCTAAGGTAACAGCATTTGGAGTTGACAACGTACATGTTGGACCGTAGTAACCTGCCCAAACTCCACCTGCTTGCAACTCACATGATACAGTGTATGTTGTACCATATTGCCATCCTGGTAATTCATTGAATTGGAAGTGAGGAGTCGTTTTCTCTAAAATCAAATCACCATTTGGACCAGAAGCTTTGAATCTATAACCCGTAATATTAGCACTAACTGCAAAGTTGTTTACTTGTACTAATGAAGTTACAGAAGCAAGTGTTGAACCACATGCAGGAGATTTTACAGAAGTTGTTAAACCTGTAACATTTAATGAATAATCCTCTACTTGACCATAACCAGCACCTACGCATGGATTATCAATATTTGTAGTTCCAAATATTTTTTTAACTCTCATTCGAGTTGTTCCTGGTAAAGCATTAATAGGAACTGCGATAGTAGAAACCGCAGACACAGCATCAATACCGTTAGAATTTGTTAATGAACCAGCGTTATAAGTTTCGCCAGCATCCGCAAAATCACCATCTTGATTCCAATCTGCAAATACTCTTAAGTTAGTTGTAAAGTTTCCTCCTGTGTGACCTTTAAGTGTCATTGAGTATGAACTGTTAGCAGTTACATTACCAGAAACAGCAATAAAGTTTTCTAATGCTGGAGATGCATCAACAGCAGGGTTAGAAACATTATTAATACCTGCAAATACAACTGAAGAAATTGGTTCGACGTCTGTTGTAAACGATATAGTTGAGCAATAAGGCAAGAATGGATCTGCACCTGTTGTAAATGAATTCTCAGTACATCCAACAGCACTTCCACCTGCGTTTGTAGGGATTACACTCCAGTAATATTGAGTTGAGTACAATAAGTTAATAACATTTGCTGAAGTACCAGTTACAGTTCCAATATTTGTTAAAGCACCTGATGTAGTTCCAAAAAACACATTGTAAGATGTTGCAGCACCTTCTGTAGTTGTTACTACAGGAGCTGACCAAGTAATTGTAACATTTCCTGCATCAACATTAGTAGCGCCATTAAGAGGTGATACAACAGTTGCACAACCTGGAGCGTTTGGTAATGTAGTAAATGCAAATGGACCAGCCCAGTTACTAGATAATACACCTGTTTGACATACTGCTCTTACATAAAACTCGTAAGCTGTACCTGCACTCAAACCAGAAGCAGCAAATGTAGTTGCAGTTAAACCTGGGTTACTAGCACTAGTAGGAACACCTGAACCTGCTGGTTGAATATTTACATCCCACTCTGTTTCAGCACAACCTAATGTCCATGATAATGAAGCTCCCGAAGTTGTAACAGAAGCTGCAGCTAAGTTACTTGGTGTAGGACATGGATCTGGAGCAGTGATAGTAATATCATAATCCTCTGTTTCTCCGAAGGTTTGAGAATTACATGGGTCAATTATTGCTCCACTTTGATTGAATACATCTCTAACTCTCATTCTATGAACTCCAAGTGGTGGATTACATGACAATGTAATATTAAAAGAAGCTGTATGATTAGCCGGGATTGGTAAACCTCCAGTTCCAGTTCCAATAGTACCAGCTGTATTACCTATTTTTTCAGTAGACTCAAATACACCATCATCATCATAATCAATCCATGCAGCAATTCCTTGAGTACCCCAAGTACCAACTGTTACTGTAACTGAATATGTAGAACCAGCTTGTAATTCAGCAGTGTAATTTGGTTGACCTGTAAAATATGTGTAAGCAGGATTTACTTGTGCAGTACCAGAATTGTTTGCTAAAGTAGTTCCAGAAATAGATATATTAGAAATTAAATCTCCATCTGTTTTTCCTGTTGTATAGATTGGTGTACAATAGCATTGAGTTGGAGCATTTTGAGTTACTTCTACAACATTAGAATATGTTGTATCTGGACCAGTTGCACATGTAGTTGAAAATCTGTAATAAGTTGTAACAGATTGCGATGCAATTGCTTGTGTCAATGAAGTTCCTAGAGCAGTTACGTTTTGAGTAAATGCTGCATCAGTAGCGCTTTCCCATTGGTAAGTGATACCTAAACCATTAGTTTGACCAGTTGCGCTTAAAGTAAATGCTACACCTACACATGCTCCAGATACACTTGAGCTAGCAACTGCTGCTGCTGGTGCTCCTGAACATGGAGGTGTTATTGTAATGTTAACTGTATAATCTTCAACATTAGCAAAAGAACCACTATAACATGCATTATTTCCATCATTATCATAACCTATTACACGCATACGTGTATTACCTGCCATTGCATCAGAAGGAATTGAAATTGTACCTGATAATGTAGTTGGATTTGTTGCAGTAGAAGTTCCTAATAATTGATTTTCACTTGCGTCGTTAAAGTCTCCATCTTGATTAAAATCAATAAACACTCTTGTTGCATAGGTAAAACCGGTTTGAAAAGTAACCGACATAGGAATTGTTAAACTAGTTCCCAAATCTGGTACTGGTAAACCTGAAGTAAAGTTTTGATAAGTCGCAGTTGAAACATTTGGATTAGATAACGTTTCTAAAACAACATTTGTAATACCATTTCCATCAATACTTGTTGGTACAGCAGCACAGTAATTAAAACTTGTACCAGTGATAAATGATTGTTCTGCACAACCAATAGCTTCACCATTTTCATTTTTTGGAATAACCGACCAAAAATATTGGGTATTTGCATCTAAAGTTGCTGGAGTATAACTTGTTCCTGTAACGTTAGCAACAGGAGTTGTACTGCCAGATGCTGTACTCAAATATACATCATAACTAGTTGGAAAACCAGTTGCAGCTGCCCATGTTAATGTTAAGTTTCTTGGTAAATCAGAAGATAAATCACCTGGTGTTAAAGCAGTAGCACAATCTGGTGGAGATGGTGGAGGTGCAATCAAGTTTACAAGATAATCTTCTGTCTCTCCCCATGATTGACCAGTACATGCGCCAGCAGCTGTATATGCTGAGTCACCAGCACCTCTAACACGCATACGGGTAACACCTAATGTAGCAGTAGAAGGAATTACTAATGTATAATTTACAACAGCATTTGCACCAGCAGCCGCAGTTGATAACGCTACATTTTCAGTAGCTTCATAAATACCATTTTGATTAAAGTCTATCCAAACTGCACTATGTTGTGTACCATCAGTTCCCATAGTAATTGATATTGGCTGATTTGAAGGTGCAACAATATCAATAGGTGTGTTTGCAACTGCTGTGTACCATGGAGCGACTCCTCCTATAGCACCCGAAACATATGTTCCAACAGTAACACCAGCAATAGTATCGGAAGTACCTCCACTAGTAGTTAATCCAGATGAACAATAAACTAAACTTGTTCCCGTTGTAAAAGATTGCTCAGTACAACCAACAGCGTCACCATTTGCATTTTTAGCAATCACTTTCCAATAATAAGTAGTATTAGAATTTAATAATCCTGGCTGATAACTTAAAGTTGCTGCAGAAACATTAGTAACAAATACTGCAGGAGACGAATCCCCAAAATATATATCATAACTTACAGGTCCTCCAGTAGCTGCAGTCCAACTTAAAGTAGGATTTTTTGCAATATCTGTTGCTAAATCAGCAGGTACTAATCCTGTAGCACAATTTGGTGGCAAAACAGGAACAAATGGTGCAAAAGTATAAACTAAACCATTTGTAGGTGTTCCTGGAAGTGCATTTAGTGATGAATAGGCTTGAGTACTTGTATTTGCAGTACCTGCAGTACTTGAATTAAATGACACAGTAGTTGCATTTGTTCTATTCTTCACATTAGTTGCAAATGTATTATTTGCACCTCTCAATCCAATTTGTTTAGTAGTCGAACTATTTGTTGTACCTACTGCTATTCCAGATGGACCATAGGTTAAAACAACATTATTAGATGTCTCTTGTAAACGAATTTGATAATTGATATAAGGTACCGTGGTAGTACTTGTAGAAAAAGCAGGTCTAACATCTTTCCATTGAATAACAACTTCACGATTAGGTGCAGTTCCGACAACAGCCCAACTAATTGAACCTGTTTTACCTCCTAAATTGAATGGAGAATTCGCGTCACCACCCCAAGCTGCAATCGCTCCAGCATATGTAGCAGTATTTGAAATTGGCGTATAGTTCGTAGTAGAAGGCGCAGTTGCTCCAAAAGTAATAAAACCATTAGTGCTAACATTACATCCCGTATAACCAACTCCATCAAATGTAAATGTAAAAGGAAAACTTCCATCTGGTAAATTGTAAACAACATCATCTAGAGATGCTGCCCCACTCTGAGCTGTGGAAGTACCCAAAACTGTTGGTGATGATAAATCCGCATATGTACCAGTTGACTGTGTAAAAGTGTATGCAGATATCTGTGCCACAACATTTTGACCAACAAAAAGTGACATGACCATAAAGAAACTCGCTAGCCACCATCGTGATGTTTTGGTCGTATTGGGTGAACCACCCGAGGCGCCAAATCTTGTTTTTTTGTGAACAATATCCCTACCGTTACACAAAGAATTGTAATAATTTGTCATAAATTAAAAAATTGGTTACTAATAAAAATTAAGGTTGTGAATTTAAACATAAAGTTTATATAAATATAATAAATTTATTAACAAATCGTTAAATAACAATAAAAACCGATAAAATACATGCCTTTTTTTATGTTTTTTAACGTACTTAAAGACAATTTAATAGTTTAATTTATTTCAATTTTTATTTTTTATAATAAATTTATGAGATAAACGTTTTTTTGATAGTAATTTGCGCAATATTTAAAATAATATTTTCTACATATGGACAAAATAAAAATTCTTTGGGTTGATGATGAAATTGAAATGCTAAAGCCACATATATTATTTCTTGAAAAGAAAAACTATGATGTTACAACATGCAACAATGGACTTGATGCAATATCTCTTTTTGAAGAAACAAATTTCGACATTGTTTTTTTAGATGAAAATATGCCAGGGATGAGTGGACTCGAAACATTATCAGAAATGAAAGAAAAAAAATCTTCAGTACCAGTAATAATGATTACAAAAAGTGAAGAGGAATATATTATGGAAGAAGCAATTGGTTCCAAAATTGCAGATTATCTTATCAAGCCTGTTAATCCTAATCAAATTCTATTAAGTCTAAAGAAGAATTTAGATCATTCAAGACTTATTTCTGAAAAGACAACACTTGATTATCAAAAAGAGTTTAGAAAAATAGCAACCGAGATGGCTATGGTTAATTCATATGATGAATGGATAGACTGTTATAAAAAACTATTGTTTTGGGAATTAGAACTTGAAAACATTGAAGATCAAAGTATGATTGAAATACTTGAATCTCAAAAAGTTGAAGCAAATTCTCAATTTGGTAAGTTTATTGAACGTAACTATGAAGACTGGTTTTTAGCCAAAACTGACAAACCTATTTTATCACATAATGTCTTCAGAGAATTGGTTGTTCCTGAAATTACCAAAAAAGAGAAACCTATTTTATTTGTAGTAATAGATAATTTGCGTTATGACCAATGGAAAGCATTGGAAAAAGTAGTAGGCAATCATTATAAATTAGAAAAAGAAGTTCCTTATTACGCAATTTTACCTACAGCAACTCAGTACGCAAGAAATGCACTTTTTTCGGGATTGACTCCTCTAGAAATGGAAAAGCAATTCCCCCAATATTGGAAAAATGATGTTGAAGATGGTGGGAAAAATCTTTATGAAGCTGAATTTTTAACCGCTCATTTAAAAAGATTAGGACTAAATATCAAACAAGATTATTTTAAAATTACAAACCTTGCAAGTGGAAAGAAATTGGCTGAAAATTTCAAAGGATTAAAAGAAAATAATCTTGTAACCGTTGTTTATAACTTTGTCGATATGTTATCACATGCCAAAACAGAAATGGATGTAGTAAAGGAATTGGCTTCAGATGATAAAGCCTATCGCTCATTAACAGGAAGTTGGTTTAAAAATTCACCTTTGTTAGAGATTATTCAGCATGCACAAAAGTTGGGTTTCAAATTAATACTAACAACTGACCACGGAACAATTAATGTGAAGAATCCTTCAAAAGTTATTGGTGATAAAAACACTAGTTTAAATTTAAGATATAAAACAGGAAGAAGTCTTTCATACGAAGACAAAGATGTTTATGCTGTAAAAGATCCAAAATCGATTGGTTTGCCTGCAATAAATATGAGTAGTTCTTATATTTTTGCAAAAAATGATTATTTTTTAGCCTATGTAAACAATTATAATCACTATGTAAGTTATTATAAGAACACCTATCAGCATGGAGGAATTTCTCTTGAAGAAATGATTGTTCCGTTTTTGGTTTTTAATCCTAAGTAAATCTTAAAATTGGAAGATTTGAAGTTATAAAAAATCTACCATATTGTATTAAAAAATTATGAATATCGAATTTTATCTTACCGAAATAAACAATATCGCAGCGCAAATTTTAGATCAAAATCCAAAAAAAATAATTCTCTTTAATGGAGAAATGGGATCTGGAAAAACAACTTTTATCAAGGCAATATCAAAGCTACTCGGTGTATATGACACTATGAGTAGCCCAACTTTTTCGTTAGTAAACGAATATCATACATCAAACCATCAAAAAGTTTTCCATTTCGATGTTTATCGAATCAAATCTGAAAGTGAAGCACTAGACATGGGGATTGAAGAGTATTTTTACTCAGGTAATTGGTGTTTTGTTGAATGGTCAGAAAAAATCCCAAATCTTATTCCGAAAGACCATTCAATAATTACTATCAAAACGCTTTCAAACGGAAACAGGTTACTGACGTTTAAATAAAAATACATATAT
>CAZLEU010000134.1:0-6975 GCA_964558625.1 uncultured Flavobacterium sp. | reverse complement strand
TTGATATGTGTATCTCTCAATTTAAGGGTGGCACCAATATCGCCAGCTACCAATTCATTTACAGAAATTCTTTTACTTCCTTCAACTTCATATAGATGGCTAATTCTCTCAACTTGTCCTGTATTTTCATTAGTCAACTCATCACCTATTTTAATTTTTCCAGAAAGTACTTTAAAAAAACTCAAATCACCAACGTGTGGCTCAGATAAGGTTTTGTATATGAAAATTGCAGTTGGACCATTTTCACTACATTCAATTTCTTTTCCATCTACCGTTTTTTGTTTAGGCATTTCATATGCAGAAGGGCAAACATTGTCTATAAAACTCATGATTCTGCCACAACCCATATTTTTTTTGGCAGAAACGCAAAAAACAGGAAAAATTTCATGTTTGATTAAGGAATGATGCAAACCCAATTTCATTTCGTCTTCATCTAACTCACCTTTTTCAAAATAACGTTCCATTAAGGTTTCATCATTGCCTGCAATGGTTTCGATCAATTCTTGATGCAATTGATTGGCTTTTTCTTTTTCATTGTCTGGGATAGGTAATTTTTCTGGTTTGCCACCATCTTGAGGATACTTATATAAAACCATATTGAGAACATCGACAATAGTATCAAATTTTTCGCCTTGATTTACAGGATATTGTACTATAACTACATTGTTGCCAAAATGATTTTTTGCCTCACTTACAGTCTTATCAAAATCGGATTTCTCATTATCTAAATGATTTACAGCCAATAACATTGGTAATTTATACTCATCTGTGTAAGTCCAAATTATATCGGTACCCACTTCAACACCCATTACCGAATTTAGAAGCATCAATCCACAATCGGCAACCCGCATGGCTCCTATTATTTCTCCCGCAAAATCATCATAACCTGGTGTATCCAATAGATTGATTTTATAATTTTTCCATTTAGTATAAACCAATTTAGAAAAGAAAGTTTTTCCTTTTTCATGCTCGATATCTGTATAATCTGCAACAGTATTTTTGTCTAAAATGGTTCCTCTTCGGTTGATTAAACCAGCTTCAAAAAGCATGGATTCGGTAAGTGTTGTCTTACCACTACCCGTGTGTCCAACTAAAACAACATTTTTCACGTGTTTACTATCAAAATTTGCCATAATTATTAGTTTTAATGTTTCTATTAATTACATCAAATTTCCGAAATATGAACAAATTACTAAATGATATAAATCATATAATCGAGAAGTATATACAAGATTCTTGAAGGTTAAAATAATAATTGAATTTCTTTAATTCCGTATGTTCTAACAGAATCATCTTCGAGAAGAATTTCCAATTGACCATCATTGGTTACACCTTTAATAATCGCCATAAAACGATTTTGATTTGCATCTTCAAAAGGCATTGGAACATTAATTTTGAATAAATAACGGTGATAATCATTCCAAATTGAATTGGTTTGATTAGAAAGTATTAAATCGCAGTTTTGCTTAATATGTAAAACTATATTTTCAAGAATACTACTTAAATCAAAACTTTTTTTCATAATAGATGCCATTGAGGAAGCTTTTGGTAAATTATCAAATGCAGTTTGATTGACATTCAACCCAATTCCAACAACCGATTCTATTTTAGTGTCCGATTTAAAACTATTTTCGATCAAAATCCCACAAATTTTTTTATTATCTGACATAATGTCGTTTGGCCACTTTATACATAAATTAGGCAAATTGTACTCGGATAATGCATGAATGATAGCTAATGCAACGGCAACATTTAGATGAAAAATTTCATTTACATTTTTCAAAACATCCTTAATCAAAACACTCATAATAAGATTCTTACCATCTTCAGACTTCCAACTTGATCCCATCTGTCCACGTCCGTTATGTTGTCTTTTTGCCGCAACGACTGTGAAATTTTCGATGTATTTTTGACTCGCTAGATGCTTCAAATAATCGTTGGTAGAATCTATGGCATCGAGTTTGATTAGTTTCATATATATTTATAATTTAAACTTATGATAAAGTTTCAAAAATAATCACAAAAAGTGATAACTTTGCGAACTTATACAAAATAAATACATGGCAAAAAAAACTACAAATGATGATATATTATTAGCTCATATCATTAAAGGAATTGAAGAAGTAAAAGGAAATGATATCGATATTCTGGATTTGAGAGAAATTGACAATTCTGCATGTGATTATTTCGTTATATGTAACGGAAATTCAAATACTCAAGTAAATGCAATTGTAGGATCTATTCAAAAAACAGTTTCTAAAGAAATAAAAGACAAACCATGGCATGTAGAAGGTGCAGAAAATGGTGAATGGGTGTTGATGGACTATGTTTCAATTGTGGTCCATGTTTTTCAAAAACATATTCGCGAATATTACAACATAGAAAGTCTGTGGGGCGATGCCAAAATCACAACAATTGAAAATAAATACTAAAAGAAAGCAATTATAATGACCGAAGATAATAAACCAAATTTAAAAACGCCTAAAGTTAGTCCGTATCTTGTATACGGCGTTTTAATATTAATTTTTATACTAATAAGTGTCTTCTCGGGCGGTTCTTCATTTCAAGAACCAATGCCGATTAACACATCTGAATTCAACACTATTTTGCAAAAAGGTGATGTTGAAAAAGTTACGATATACAATAAAACAGAAGCTGAAGTTTTTTTGAGTAAAAAGGCTCTTTTAGACACCATAAAATACAAAGCAGTTTACAAGGATTATTTGAACAGACCCAATAAAGGACCACACTTTATACTAACTGATGTAGGTAATGATGAACTTTTTCAAAAAAAGCTTGAGACTGCTGTTGCAGAAAAAAGGTTAAAAGGGTATAATTTTTTACAAAAGGAAGATTGGTCAGGATTAATTGGAACACTTCTTCCGATTGTATTAATAATTGGATTTTGGTTTATCATAATGCGTCGTATGAATGGTGGTGCTAGTGGTGGTGGTGGCCAAATTTTTAGTATTGGAAAATCCAGAGCAAAACTTTTTGATGAAAAAAATGAAGTAAAGACAACTTTCAAAGATGTTGCAGGATTAGAAGGTGCCAAAGAAGAAATTCAAGAAATAGTTGAATTCTTAAAAAATCCCACAAAATATACTAATTTGGGTGGAAAAATTCCAAAAGGAGCATTATTAGTTGGTCCTCCAGGAACAGGAAAAACATTATTAGCAAAAGCAGTTGCTGGTGAAGCAAAGGTTCCTTTCTTCTCCTTATCAGGTTCAGATTTTGTTGAAATGTTTGTTGGGGTTGGAGCATCTCGAGTTAGAGATTTATTCAAACAAGCCAAAGAGAAAGCTCCAGCAATTATCTTTATTGACGAAATTGATGCCGTTGGTCGAGCTAGAGGAAAAAACAATATGTCTGGTGGAAATGACGAACGAGAAAACACTCTGAACCAATTACTTACAGAAATGGATGGTTTTGGTACCAATACAAATGTAATTGTACTTGCGGCAACGAATAGAGCTGATGTTTTAGACAAAGCTTTAATGCGTGCAGGACGATTTGATAGGCAAATATTTGTCGATCTTCCAGATGTTAGAGAACGTAAAGAAATCTTTGAAGTGCATTTAGCTCCATTGAAAAAGGTGGATGGCTTAGATACCGATTTCTTAGCCAAACAAACACCTGGTTTTTCAGGTGCAGACATTGCCAACGTGTGTAATGAAGCTGCTTTGATTGCAGCAAGAAACAATAAAGAAGCTGTTGACAAACAAGATTTCTTAGATGCCGTTGATAGAATTGTTGGTGGATTGGAAAAGAAAAACAAAATTGTTACACCAGAAGAAAAGAAAGCTATCGCTATTCACGAAGCTGGACACGCAACAGTAAGTTGGATGCTTGAACACGCTGCTCCCCTTATTAAAGTTACCATTGTACCAAGAGGACAGAGCTTGGGTGCAGCTTGGTATCTTCCAGAAGAAAGATTGATTGTTAGACCAGACCAAATGCTTGATGAAATGTGTGCCACTATGGGTGGAAGAGCAGCAGAAAAAGTAACCTTCAATCGAATATCTACTGGAGCTTTGAGCGATTTGGAAAAAGTGACAAAACAAGCTAGAGCCATGGTCACTGTTTATGGATTGAATGACAAAATAGGAAATGTAACTTACTATGATTCGTCTGGTCAAAGTGAATATAGTTTTTCAAAACCATATTCAGAAGACACTGCTATAATTATTGATAAAGAAATATCAGCATTAATAGAGGGTCAATACCAACGAGCCATTAAAATTTTAGAAGAAAACAAAGACAAATTAAATCAATTAGCTGATATTTTAATTGAAAAAGAAGTTATTTTCAAAGATGATTTGGAAGCCATTTTTGGAAAACGAGAGTTTGATTCAAATCTACAGCCTGAAACCGATTTATAAATTGTTAATATAGTCTTGATAAAATCTTAATTCAAAAACACTTTTGAATTAAGATTTTTTTATCTTTGAAGGTTTTCAAGATTGAAAATATAATCTTTTGAATTTTTAGTATGAGTCTTTTCAAAAAATTTTTTGGTACTGGCAATGATTCTTCAGATGAAGAAAAAGAAAGTGAGTTCAATAATTCGCCTATAGATTCGGCACCTGCTGATGAAAAATTTACCTTTAATTTTAAAAAAAATGGAGGCAAGTTTTTGTATTGTGAAAATCTTGATGAAGTAAGAGAACAATTTGAAAATATTTTAGAAGAAAATGATTGGTTCGAATCTGAAGTGGTATGCTATGAGCCAAAATTATATACGCTACTTGATGAAAATAAATTGGCATACGAAAATCCAAAAAATCCAAAATTTTTATTTGCTAGTTGTGAGAATCTAATTGCTGATGAAGGTGCTGTTTTGTTTTCTTCAAATCAAATAAAACAAAATAAACCAAATGATTTGCCCGATAACATTGTTATACTTGCCACAACAAGTCAAATCCTAGAAACTAAAAGTGATGGATTACAAGTAATAAAGAAAAAATACGATAAAGAATATCCAACAAATATTACCACCATTAAATATTTTGAAAAAGCAAAAGAAGAAGATTTTCTTCACTATGGAAGCTCTGCAAAAAACTTGTACCTGTTGCTTTTAGAAGATTTATAATATGAATGAAACGCTAAAGAGAGCCATTTCTGGAGCTATTTATATACTTCTATTAATAGGTTCAACATTATATTCTAAAGAGAGTTTCTTTATTTTATTTGGCATTTTTATGCTAATTGCCGTCTACGAATTTTGCAATTTGATACAAATAAAAAAAGTTTTTCCACTTCTATTTGGTCTTCTTTTATATAGTTCTGTTATCCTTATTAGTTTTTACAAAAATGATACCGAGTCATTTATTTTAAAAAATTTTAATAAAAACTACGATATAAATCTAAATATTAATCAATTAAATCTTGTTCTGCTGGTAATCACAATGGTTGTTTCTATAAAATGCATCTTGTTTTTATTTTACGATAAAATGCAAACCATTAGTAATTCATCAAAATATTTATATCTTTTAGGTTATATAATACTTCCATTCGTTTTTATTGTAAAAATTTCATTTGGTATAAAAAGTTATAATCCAAAGATTATTTTGGGATTGTTTATTCTAATATGGACAAATGATACTTTTGCCTATTTAGTTGGAAAATCAATTGGTAAAAATAAATTATTTGAACGCATTTCTCCCAAAAAAACAATTGAAGGCTTTATTGGTGGAATTTTATTTTCAATTATAGCAAGTTACTTTATATCAAAATATTATATCGAAGGAAGGGCATTAGCTCAGTATATTTGGGTTGGAATTGCACTTATGGTTGGTATATTTGGTACTACAGGTGATTTAATCGAATCCAAATTTAAACGAATTGCTGGTGTAAAAGACAGTGGAAAGATTATGCCAGGACATGGCGGTGTTTTAGATCGACTAGATAGTGTTATATTTGTAGCACCTTTTATATTTTTGTTTTATCAAATTTTAAATTATGTTTCATAAAGAAGGCGGAAAAATCATATTGATTTCCACAACATTAACAGTAGCAATATTATTATTAGCAGATAATTTTATTGGAAATTTTTGGATACAGAAAACAGTAGAAATACTTGTACTTCTATTTCTAATTTTAATTTTACAATTTTTTAGAAATCCAAAAAGAGAACTTGTTGTAAACAATAATGTAATTACCGCTCCTGTTGATGGAAAAGTTGTTGTTATTGAAGAAGTATTTGAAAATGAATACTTCAAAGATAAACGTCTACAAGTTTCCATTTTTATGTCACCTCTAAATGTTCACGTAACTCGTTTTGCTGCAAGTGGAAGAATTAATTTTAGTAAATACCATCCAGGTAAATTCTTAGTAGCATGGCATCCAAAAGCAAGTGAAGAAAATGAGCGTACTACAGTTGTTATTGAGACTAAAAAATTTGGAGAAATTTTATACCGCCAAATTGCTGGGGCTTTGGCTCGTAGAATCGTAAATTATGCAGAGGAAGGAATGCAAGTTGTTCAAGGTGAAGATGCTGGTTTCATAAAATTTGGTTCGAGAGTTGATATTTTTTTACCTTTGGGAACAGAAATAAATGTGAAACTAAACCAAAAAGCAATTGGAAATCAAACCATTATTGCTACAAAATTGTAAATGTCACAAAAAGATTTAGATACTCGATTTCAAGAAGCTGTTGAAATTGCAGATACTATTCCGCAGGCTTCTTTACCACAAGATGTTCAATTGCGATTATATGCATATTATAAGCAAGCTACATCTGGGACAATCGTTTCTCCTAATCAAATGCTGAATTTTGATTTGAGAAATGCGTTCAAAACAAATGCTTGGATGCAAGTTAGTCATTTAAGTATTGACGAAGCAAAAGAGTTATACATTCAAAACATACTAGAAATCCATAATTCAAGAAAATAATTTTGTTATGAAAAAAGTCTTTTTTTCTTTATTCATCTTGGTAATCCTATCTTGTAACAACAAAAAATTAACAGAAGTAGT
>CAZLEU010000133.1:0-7203 GCA_964558625.1 uncultured Flavobacterium sp. | reverse complement strand
ACCGTTACTATTAATAGCTACAATATTACTTGCACTATTTGACAATTTGAAAGTTCCAGATAATAATTCTAATCGCACATTACTAATATTATCTAATAGATCAATTGGTGAAACAGCTTCTACGATACCAGAGGATGGTGTAGTCTTATTTATTGTCAAATGATAAAAGTTTGTTAAAACACTACCTCCAATTTCTTGATACAATCCTGCTCCATTAAATATTACAGTTCCAATTCCGGGTAAAAAAGTGCCATTATTATCCCAATCACCACATAAGGATAATGTACTAGCAGTAGTACCACTCATAGTTAATGTTGCACCTGGATTAATAGTTAAATTATAACATGCTGCACCAGTATTGGATATAATTGGTTGATTAATTGCGCTTGCCGAAATTCTAACACTTCTAGAACACGTTGGTAATGAACCTTGACTCCAATTGGCAACATCAAACCAATCTGAAGAATTAGTACCTGTCCATTCCCACTCTGTACATCTTAAATTGGAAGTTGCGCTTTTTTGAATTGTCAAACATCTACCACTTTCGATCGAACCCATGATAGTACTTACTGCATAATATTCAATTTGAGAAGTACTTTGGTTGGTAAGAGTAGCTGTATTCCCATTATAAGTAATATTTGAGGTAACCTCTTCCATGTACTGATTACCTAATTTATAAATTTTATAGCCAGTTGCATTTGAAACAGGAGACCAATGGAAATAAACAGTATCATTACATATCTTCACAATTCTAAAGTTTTCTGGAACTCCTCCTATATAATTTATACCACTCACGGAACTTAATTTGCCACGGCTAACTTTAAACTCAATCGTTTGTATACCAGAAACTAAAGGTGGTGTCCAAGTATATACTCTACTATTAGCATTATAACCTGACACAATCTGTATCCAATTTCCTCCACTAATTCTGTAATATAAATCAAATGTTCCTGATTCTCCATAACTATCCCAACGCAAATGATAGGTAGAACCAGCAGAAAATTGTTCTTTAGATAATGGATAAGTTATGTGTACTTCATCCATTAGAAACTCATAACTCAAGTAATAGGTTTGAGGTCCAAAAGGAACACTAGATCCGGTAACATTGAAGTTCCATGCCCCAGATTCAGGGTTATCAATAGTTATTTGCTCAATGGTATTTATATTATCGATTCCTCTTTCAGCAGGCAAATCAAGTGCTGTTACATTTGGAGTTGTTTCCAATACCCAAGGTTTATAACTTTCTGCAGATGGACTTATTGCTTCCAAATTTAAATTATTAACAATTGCAGGGATAGCGCCAGTTGCTGCTGCTTTGTCGGGCCAAACTATCATAACCCTAACTTGTTTTGTATTGGGAGGTACTGCTATTGTATGTGTGTTTAATGCAGAATTGGAAACAGAGGCTGTTAAAAGTCTATTTTCATTAATCATGTTATAAGCTCTTCTCATATTAACTCTTCCAAAACCATATTTAAAATCTGGTCCAGGATTTCCCATATCATCAGCAGTATTCAACAATACTACTCTTAGCAAGGAAGATGGCGGCTCTATTCCAAAATTTTTATCTTTATAAATTTGATTCAAAATTGCCAAATTACCAGTTACTTTAGGAGTAGAAAATGAAGTTCCAAACTCTCCTTCAATCACTAAATGAGGTGAGATTCTCCCGTCTGAAAGTGGACCACGGCTACTAAATGCCATTAAATCATCAATTGGAGATAATGTACCAATGTTCAAATGATTTTTATTCTGTTTGTAATTTCCAGATAGATTAGCCCAACCAATAAGTTCATTATAAGGCGGATATCCCATGTTAATTCCTTCATTACCAGCAGCGTAAACAACCATATGTACTGGAAGTGTTTCAATTCTCAAATCAAGACTTCTAGCATCAGTATTGTAAACACCCAAGTCGGTATCAGTCCCATACGAGTGATTTGTATAACGTAAATTATGTGTACCATAAAGTGCCGAATAATCAGGAAAAAAACCTAAACCTAAAACTGTAGCTCCCCATGCATTATTTCTTTCTGATGGATTCATATTTCCCGAGCTAATTGCCAACTCAGCAACTTCAAGTCTATGTCCTGAGAATAAACCAGTTTCTAATTCGGTATAACGACCTTTTATATCTTCTAGGTTTGAAGAAATAACACCTGACTCTCCTACTCCAATAACTACTCCAGCACCATTGTAATTCAGTCCATTATAACCAGTGTTAACATAATTACTTCTGCCTGTACTGTTACGGTATTCGTTTCCATCTAGTTGGATTGAATCTGGCTCAAGACCTATGAATTGTATAAACGGCAATTTCAGTAATTTTCTTAAATTTTCACCATTTTCATACAGATTAATTTGTCTAACATCATTGCGAGTTTCAACAATTGAAAAACCTAATCTTTCTAATTCAACTTTGATATTACTCTCACTCAAATGATTGTAATAATAAAGATTGACAACTCTTTTTTCATTTTCAAAAAAAGTTGACGCATCTTCTAATTTTTTGAAGAGTTGATTATCAACTTTGAATCTGTAATCAACAGGAAAGATTGAACGAATTTTTGTTTGAATTGAATATATATCAAATGATTCATCAATTACAGCAAAATATAATTGTCCTGGTAAGTAATCGGTTAATTCAAGACCTTTTTTTGAAAACTCAATAATATCTTTATCTGATGGTAATTCATAAAATTGAATTAAGCGAAAATATTTTTTATCAAAAAGTTCTGTTTCAGAAAAACTATAACTTTCTTCTGAAGCAACTTTTGGAACAAATGATCCATTAGTGATACCAATTTTATACCTATCTAAATTCCCCTTCTGTTTTACATTAAATAAATCATTGATTTGAGAGAAAGCAGTGCTACTAAACATCAATAAAATTGTTATTGAAGCAATTACTATATAATTTGATTGGTTTTTGATTCTTTTTTTCATAATGCCGCTTTTTTTTAGGTTAAATCAATACTTTGCATAGACTGCAAAGAGATATTAAATAATAAATTGAATATTGTATTTTATATTCTTCTATTCATTAATCAAAATGCACTAAAACACTTCAGGAAAAAAATCCAAAATATTAAACTTCAATAAAAACAGAAAGCAAAATTTATTTTATCACATAAAATTCATGTTAAAATCAAGCTAATATTAAAAAATCATGAATAAATAATAATCCAAGTTCATGTGCAATTTTTAATTCTAAATTTTGACTCTTGCTTAACTCAACACATGAAAGCAAAAAAACAGCATCACTATCTAATAATTTTTTTAAATAGATTCTCCTACAATCACATTCATCTGCATCATTAAACAACACTTTTCTTTCCTCTATTGGATTTTCCACAACAAAACCCATCTTTCTTAATTTATTTTCAACCAATTGAAATTTATTTTCAATATTAGCATCTATAATAGAGGTTTCTCCAATTATGTAAATCTTATTTAACATAAAACAAAAAATTAAAGTCGCTTCTCTAACACTATATGTACCTAAAATTAAAGAAACTATTATTGCACCATTATAAATTCTGATTCAATATCTTCATTTTCTCTAAGATATTGCACAATTTGATCTATTAAATCTTTTTTAGTTTGCTCCATATTTATACAGATTAATCTATCAACATTCATTAGTTTATCATTAATCTCAGAAATAGACGAACAAAAAAAAACTGTTTTTATTTTAGAATAGATTAGAAACAAATCAAGAATATCCTCATTTGTATTCAAAAAAACAAATGCATAGTCAAACAAACTCAATTCTTTTTTTAACATTTCTTTACTCGAACAATTTTCAATATTATAATCATTCGCTAAATAATACTTAATAAATCTAGAAAACCCTTTACTTCGGGTACAAATAAGTATATTACCTTTTTTCAAAACATTATTTTATCTATTTACAACCGATTCTTTATATTCATTAACTTTTTCAATAAAACATCTTGCTATTTCTAAGTCAAAATAGTTAACCTCTAAAAGAATAAACTTTCTATCTAACGATTTAATCAGAATAAAGGGATAAACAAACTTGTAACAACATCCAAACAACATTAAAACAAGCAAAATTCCCAAAACAAAAAAATTACTACAACAAAAACCCAAGCAAAACATCAAAATCAAAAGAAATCTATACAATAAAAAATTAATCAACAACTTCTTTCTTTTTATTAACCTAACACTATAAAGCAACTTAATGTCAACCGAAATACCACACCAATTTGATATATACAACCTTTCATTGGTCAAAATTCCGTATCTATTTACATAATAAACAAAAGTTTTCAATCACTATATCAATATTAACCATACCAAAAAAACCTCAATACTATAAAACCAGACAGACTACGGTAAAACTATATTTAATTAAAATCAATCAAATTCCCCAAATCTAACCTACTAACATCTGCCTGGATTATAGTAACGTTCTTGACCTTACATGCACACCATCTCACACCATAACACGAGACAATTTACACACAAAAAATCAACAACAATAAACAATTATAAAATCTAACAAAAACAATTATAACTATTAATGAAAGACGAAACTGTGCATTCAATACTAATACAATACTTACTAATAAACGTAATTATTCATCTTCGTGGACAAAGATAATAGCATATTATTTTTTGTTATGACCGAAAATAAACATGAGATATCAAAAATTGATTTTATTTTACATTAACTATTAAAAAACACCTAATTACCATTAAATACGCAGTTAGTTTCTTTACAGAAAAACATGTCTTTGTTTTAAAATGATAGTTTTTTTTCAATTTATAGAATAGTGAATTCTATTTTATTATGTGAAGATTAAGGTTATGGCATGACTATAATTTAGAAGTGATGCTAAGTTTTGTATACATTTTTTAAGTCTATTAGTATTTTTTATTTAAGAAAAGCATGTGTCTTATCTATTCCCCAATTCGATTACTTCTAAATCTTTTATTTTATCGGCTTCTATAACAAACCGTAACATCGTTTGAACTTGATGAAAACCACTTTTTCCGCAAGCACCAGGATTCATGTGCAGTAAATTATGTTTTTTATCAAATATCACTTTTAGAATGTGAGAATGTCCACAAATGAACAACTTTGGAGGATTTTTTTGCATCTCTTCTTTTACTGTTGGATTATATTTCCCGGGATAACCACCAATATGTGTAATCCAAACATCAACTCCTTCGCACCAAAAACGATTGTGTAAAGGGAAATCCATTCGAGCCTTGTTACCATCAATATTACCATAAACAGCACGCAAGGGCTTTCTTTTTTTAAGTGTATCTGTTACAATCATATCTCCAATATCACCAGCATGCCATACTTCATCTGCTTGATCTACATATTTTAAAATTACGTCATCAATATAACCATGTGTGTCTGAAAGCAAAAGAATTTTTTTCATTTATTTTAATTTAGAGGTACATTGTGGTATCTTTTTATAGAATTGGTGTTTCCAAACATTAATTTATCGTTACCATGATTATTCAAAAATAAGCATTACTATCCAAAATAAAAATTACAAAAGTAAATACTAGCAAAATCTTCTTAAATTTGCATCTCACAAATACTTATTATGATTTTTGAAATCTAATATCTAATACTTAAAATTCAAATTGCGTTATTTCATTCAGCTTTCATACAAAGGGACTAATTATCATGGTTGGCAATACCAACCTAATGCAACTTCTGTACAGGAAACTTTAAATAAAGCTTTGACAGTATTTTTTAGACAACAGATTGATGTAGTTGGAGCTGGTAGAACTGATACTGGTGTTCATGCTAAACAAATGTTTGCTCATTTCGATTTGGAAGAAAATATTAATGCTTCATTTTATATTCACAAACTTAATTCTTATTTACCAAAGGATATTGCTATACAAGGTATTTATAAAGTTCATGACGATGCTCATGCTCGATTTGATGCTAAGAAAAGAACGTATGAGTACCATATTAATACACAAAAAAATGCTTTTCAAAGTGATGATTCATGGTATTATTCTAATTTTTTAAATATAGAAAAAATGAATAAAGCATGTGAAATTCTATATCACTTTACAGATTTCCAATGTTTTTCTAAAGTTCATACCGATGTTAATACTTTTGATTGCAAAATTTATGAAGCATTTTGGACACGAGACAGATCCGAATTGGTCACAGACAAACAAGAGAATACAAATCTTATCTTTACTATTTCGGCAGATAGATTTTTGCGTAATATGGTAAGAGCTATCGTAGGCACAATGGTAAACGTAGGTTTAGAAAAAATTACCCTAGAGGATTTCCAAGCTATAATAAAAAGTAAAGACCGTAATAAAGCTGGATTTTCGGTACCAGCTCATGGATTATATTTAACTAAAATTGAATATGATTATTTATAGAAAAAAGAAATAGAAGATAGACTTTAATGGATCAAATCTAATATTAAATGAAAGCAAAAGCATTCGATACAACCATATTCAAGCGAATTTTAAAATATACCAAACCCTTTCAATGGCGTTTTAATGGTGTAATACTTTTTGCGGTATCATTATCTGTTTTTGCAGCACTTCGTCCTTACTTACTCAAGCAAACGGTTGATAGTTACATTAAAACTCATGACCAACATGGATTACTATTTTATATGTTATTAATGTTGCTTGTTTTAATGGCAGAAGTTTTTTCTCAATTTTATTTTGTTTATTGGGCTAACTGGTTGGGGCAAGATATTGTAAAAGATATTCGCATAAAATTGTTCAAGCATATGTTAAGTTTTCGAATGAAATATTATGACAATGCACCTGTCGGTCAACTGGTAACTCGTTCGGTTTCGGACATTGAAGCGATAGCTAAAATTTTTAGTCAAGGTCTTTTTATGATTATAAGTGATATGATGAAAATGTTAGTTGTCCTTGTTTTTATGTTCTACATGAATTGGCACTTGACTTGGATTGTAATTGTAGCAATGCCTATTTTGGTATATTTCACGCGAATTTTTCAGAAGAAAATGCAAGTCGCTTTTGAAGAAGTACGGGCCCAAATCGCCAACCTAAACACGTTTGTACAAGAACGCGTAACGGGAATGAAAATCGTACAACTTTTTAATCGTGAAACTATTGAAGCCGAAAAATTTAGCGAGATTAATCAAAAACACAATAAAGCTTGGATAAAAACAATTTTATATAACTCTATTTTCTTTCCTATTGCCG
>CAZLEU010000132.1:0-7268 GCA_964558625.1 uncultured Flavobacterium sp. | reverse complement strand
TCAAACGTTGCAATAGATATCAAATACTCTTATCAAAATAAATCTACAGATGTGATAGCTATTGACTTTGAAGGCTATCCTTTTAGGGATGAGAATAATAATATTCTTTTTCGCCCTGGAGGTCATGGAGCTTTAATTGAAAATTTAAATAATCTAAACGCTGATATCATCTTTATAAAAAACATTGATAATGTGATACAAAATCATGCAGACGAAATTGCCTTATACAAAAAAGCGTTGGCTGGTTTTTTGATTCAGTACCAAGAAGTGATATTTAGCTTTATGAGGACTTTAAATTCTGAGACTATTTCAAATGAAGAAATTGTTGAAATTGTTGATTATATAAAATCAAAGTTAAACATTTCTATAAAACCTGATTTCGTAAAATATACTAAAGAGAGTAAAGTAGAACACCTACAAACTATCCTTAACAGACCTATTCGAGTATGCGGAATGGTTAAAAACGAAGGTGAACCTGGTGGAGGACCATTTTGGGTTATTGATAAGAAAGGTAAAATATTTTTACAGATTATCGAGTCTTCACAAATTGACACGAAAGATGAAGGTCAAACAAAAATATTTCAAAGTGCTACTCACTTTAATCCGGTAGATTTAGTATGCGGGATAAAAGATTTCAATGGACAAAAATTTGATTTAACAAAATACATTGATCCTAATTCTGGTTTTGTTGTTGAAAAAAACAAAAATGGGAAACTATACAAAGCCTATGAATTACCCGGTTTATGGAATGGAGCAATGGCTAAATGGTTAACAGTTTTTGTCGAAGTTCCTCTAATAACTTTTAATCCTGTTAAAACAGTCAATGATTTGTTGAAACCAGCTCATCAACCTCAAGAATAAAATATTAATAGTATATTACTAGCTATCTCACATAATCATGGATGTTGAAAAAATCATTTCAGAATTACAATTTAAAGCTGTAAGAAGTTCTGGTGCTGGAGGACAAAATGTGAACAAAGTGTCTTCTAAAGTTGTATTGACATTTGATTTACTCAATTCTCAATCCCTTTCTGATGAAGAAAGAGAGTTGTCTCAAAAGAAGTTAAAATCCAAGTTAACTTCTGAAGGAATTCTTATTTTAAACTGTGATGAAGACAGAAGCCAACTTAAAAATAAAGAAATTGTAACGAAGCGTTTTCTCGAAATAATAAAAAAATCGTTACTCATTCCAAAAGAAAGAAAAGCTACTAAAGTTCCAAAATCAGTCATAGAAAAAAGACTAAAAGACAAATCGACCAATTCCGAAATAAAACAAAACAGGAAAAACCTGATTTATAGTGTTTAAGACGGAAATATTATAATCAAGATAAAAAATCTTAATCCTTAATAGTTATAACTCAATACTTTTTTTATCTTTGCCCTGTCTCAAAAGGGGTGCTCTAAATTACGAGCTGAGATTATACCCAATGAACCTAGAACAGGTAATGCTGTTTAGGGAAAAGTGACTTTATTGTAATTCTGTTCGCTACCACGAATCAGAATTTCTTTGTCACAGGAAACAACAATTTTATTTTTAACTAAGAATAATTACCTCTTTTTATTCGTATAAATTATTTACGAATGGAAATTTTATTTACTATGTGTAGGTCGCTTTCGGCGTCAGCAAAAAAAATCTGCTCAAAAGTCGTAATGAAAACAAATTTTTCAACTCTATTTTCTGTTTTTTATTTTCTATTTTCCAATTACACTTTTAGTCAAGAAAAAGATTCGACTAAGGTAAATCAGCTTGACGAAGTTTTGGTTTCGGCAATCCGAATTACCAAAAAAACACCTGTAAGTTTTAGCAATTTAGACAAAAAAGAAATTGCAAAACGAAACTTAGGACAAGATATTCCTATCCTAATGAATTTTCTGCCATCGGTGGTAACTACCTCTGATGCTGGAAACGGGTTTGGTTATACAGGTATTCGAGTTCGAGGCAGTGACGCAACTCGCGTAAATGTAACAATCAACGGAATTCCGTATAATGACTCTGAAAGTCACGGTACTTATTGGGTAAATATGCCCGATTTTGCTTCCTCGGTCGAAAGTTTACAACTGCAACGAGGCGTTGGAACTTCAACGAACGGTTCTGGAGCTTTTGGTGCAAGTTTAAATATGCTAACTGACTCTTATTCTGAAAAAAGTGCAGGTGAAATTTCAAATTCTTTTGGAAGTTTCAATTCGCGTAAGCATACTGTAAAATTTAGCACTGGATTAATGAACAATCATTTTGAATTAGCTGGTCGAGTTTCTAATTTAAAATCTGATGGTTATATTGATAGAGCTTCTTCCAATTTAAAATCTTATTTTTTACAAGGAACTTATATCAGCAAAACAACGTTACTAAAAGCATTGGTTTTTGGTGGAACAGAAAAAACGTATCAATCATGGAACGGAATTGATGGTGAAACTTTAAAAACAGACAGAACATTTAATTCGGCTGGTATTTTTATCGATGAAAATGGGAACGAACGTTTTTATGACAACGAAACCGATAATTACCAACAAGATCATTATCAGTTACATTGGAATGAAAAAATGACTAAAAATTGGTCAACCAATTTGGCTTTTCATTATACCAAAGGCAAAGGGTATTATGAGAACTACAAAGAAGATGCAGATTTTGCAGATTATGATTTAAAAATCGATTTAACTCAGCCAGTCTTAACAACTGATTTAATTCGTCAAAAATGGTTAGACAATGATTTTTATGGAGCTACTTTTTCGACTAATTATAAAAAAGAAAAACTTGATTTCCTTATAGGAGGTGGTTGGAATAAATATTTAGGAGATCATTTTGGCAAAGTAATTTGGGCGCGAAATGCTTCAACAAGTGAGTTAGGAGATACCTATTATAATAATTATGGATACAAAACAGACGGAAATCTTTTTGCAAAAATCAATTATCAAATAATCAAAAAGTTGATTTTTTTTGGTGATTTACAATATCGTAGAGTAAATTACAAAGCTAATGGTGTTCAAGAAAATTATTTAAATGAAACGTTTTATTTTTTTAATCCAAAAACAGGATTGACCTATTCAGTAAACAATATAAATGAAATTTATTTTTCTTTTGCAGTTGCAAATCGAGAACCCAACAGAACTGATTATGAAGGCGGAAATGCTAAACCCGAAAAACTAAATGATTTTGAATTAGGTTGGAGATATAACTCAAACAAGCTAAAATTGAACACCAACCTTTATTATATGCTTTATAGAGATCAACTAATTTTGACAGGTAATCTTGATGATGTTGGAAATCCAATTAGATCAAACAGTGAAAAAAGTTATCGATTAGGTCTTGAGATTGATGCTACAATTCCATTTTCAAAAAAAATAGTGATTAGACCAAACATAACTATTAGCAAAAATAGAAATCAAGATTTAAATGTTTCTGGAGAAAATTTTGGAAACAAAGACATCGCTTTTTCACCGAGTATAGTGGCAGGAAACAGTTTTGTTTTCCAGCCATTTGAGGATTTACAAATCAATTGGTTGTCGAAATTTGTTGGAGAACAATTCATGAATAATATCGAATCGCCTGAAGCTAAATTAGAAAGTTATTTTGTAAACGATTTGAATATCACATATGAATACAAAACCAAATCAGTATTTAAATCTGTTGTTTTTTCGGGATTGATTAACAATTTTTTGAATAAAAAATACATTTCTAACGGTTACATGTATGATATATACCCATATTATTATCCACAAGCAGGAATCCATTTTTTAGCAGGAATTACGTTGAAATTTTAGTTAGAAACCACCAAGCTAGTCGGACTTAAAACCTGAACACGGTAGGCTTTCATAGGGTATTGACCTGCTCCAACACCTGTAAATAAGCTGTATTCCAAATTATCGCAGTTGCATTTTGCAGTTGTTCCAGAAATAACCATTGTAGAACAGTCACTCAAATTTTGATTGGGACAAGCGGCATCCCAAGCTCTAAAATCGGTGTCAGATACTTTCATTACAATTATGCCTCTTATCCCTACGTTTTCAACATTAATGTAGAGAGGTTGTAAATTAAAATTCAACTGAGAAAAAGTTCCCAAATTGGTGTTTATAGGAAATGTAAATGAATAATTGGGCAGGTAAGGGTTGTTATTTCGTACTTTATCTTTGGTACAACCATTTATAAAAGGAAGCAAAATCAATGCTAATAAAAGATTTTTCATTTTTTAGAATAATTTTTTGATATAACAAATTTAATTTATTTAACTTTGAAACCGATATGATTAACATTTAATTATACAACAAAATAAAATTTAGTTATCTTTGTACTAAGGAATCCCGTCGAGATGGGATTTTTTCTATTTATATAAACAATGAAATTATGAGTGCAGTATCTTATTACACAGCTGAAGGATTAAAAAAATTAAGAGACGAATTAGAATATTTAAAAAGTGTAGAACGACCAAAAGCTTCACAAGCAATAGCAGAAGCGAGAGATAAAGGAGACTTGTCTGAAAATGCAGAGTATGACGCGGCTAAAGAAGCACAAGGAATGTTAGAAATGAGAATTGCCAAGTTGGAAGAAATTCATTCTAATGCAAGACTTATTGATGAAACAAATCTTGATGTTTCAAAAGTGTTGGTTTTGTCAAGTGTAAAAATTAAAAACCAAGCTAATGGAATGGAGCTAAAATATACTTTGGTTGCCGAAAGTGAAGCCGATTTGAAATCAGGAAAAATTTCTGTAACTTCACCTATTGGAAGAGGTTTGTTAGGTAAATCTGTTGGTGAAATTGCAGAAATAACAGTGCCAAATGGAACATTAAAATTTGAAATATTAGAAGTTTCTCGCGATTAATTCTGCTTTTTCATTCTGAAGGAATCACATGAATTAACTTCTAAACTCCTAAACGTAAAAAAATGAGTTCAATTTTTACCAAAATAGTAAAAGGAGAAATACCTTGCTACAAAATTGCCGAAGACGAAAATTATTTGGCTTTTTTAGATGTAAACCCTAATGCAAAAGGACATACTCTTTGTATTCCCAAACAAGAAATCAACAAGATTTTTGATATGGAAGAGGAACATTATTTAGGATTAATGAAATTCTCTAGAAAAGTGGCAAAAGCACTTGAAAAAGCTGTTGAATGCAAGCGAGTTGGTGTAGCAGTTGTTGGTTTAGAAGTACCACATGTTCATGTACATTTAATTCCGTTGCAAGATATGGACGATATGCGCTTTCAACGAAAAATTACTTTATCTAAAGAAGAATTTGAAGCAATTGTTACATCGATTCAAAATAATTTATAAGAAAGTCCCTTTTAGGGATTTTTTTATTTCTTAAAACTAACTTCCATAACAGTACCTTTTCCAATCTCAGAATCGAATACCTTTATTTTCCCTTTATGGTATTCTTCTACAATTCTTTTAGTTAGTGATAATCCTAATCCCCAACCACGTTTTTTGGTAGTAAATCCAGGTTCAAAAACACTTCTAAACTGGTTTCTCGGAATTCCTTTTCCTGTATCTGAAACATAAATTTTGACTAGCTTTCCCTCTTCCACAATTTTTACTTTCAATTTTCCTTTTCCTTTCATAGCATCAATGGCATTTTTTACCAAATTCTCAATGGTCCAACTATGTAAAGCAGAATTTAAAGGAACAATAATTGGCTTTTTGGGTGCTTTAAAAGAAAATTCAACTTGTTTTGAGAACCGCGATTGTAAATAAGTGTATGAATCTTTCGTTTCTTCAATAATATCTTTAGGTTCTAAAACAGGCTCTGAACCAATTTTGGAAAATCTATCGGTAATAGTTTGTAGTCTAACAATGTCTTTCTCAATCTCGCAAACCGTTGTTTCATCTACATTGTCTGCTTTCATAATTTCAAGCCAGCCAATTAATGATGACAATGGCGTACCTATTTGATGTGCGGTCTCCTTTGCCATTCCGGCCCAAAGTTTATTTTGGGTGGCCATTTTGGTGCTTTTATAAAAATTGTAAACAACCGCCCCAAACAAAAAAATGATCAATAAAAGAGCTATTGGATAATACTTTAATTTGCTCAGAAGAGAAGAATCACCATAATATAAATATTGAAATTTCCCAGGAATATATTCAATAGTGATTGGTTCATTTTGACTTTTTAATTGTTTAAGAAGCGCATTGAGTTTGACTTTACTTTTTACAATATCATCCTCAATGTTGGCAGTATTTATTATAGAATCATTCTGTATTTGAATAATTGGAATTGACGCATTCTGAATAATTTCTAGAGGTAATTCTAAATCAGCATTAACATCAACACTGTTGATTTTCTTTTGGGCTATTGCCCAATGATTCATTTTTACACGTTCTTCGTTTTTGAAAATTTGAAAAAAAGTATATGTATTCCATAATATTAATGAAACAATTATAAAAGAAGACAAAATTAAAATCCAACGAGTAATGTTTTTTCTTTCTGAAAACTGCATGCACAAAATTTTGCTTAAAAGTAATGAAAAAATAATAATTTATAATTGATATTGATTTTTACAATTGATATTGTCATTGAAATTGAATCCTTATCTTTGTTCAAATTGAATTATTATGTTAACACTTAATCCTAAAGAACTTTCGCCTATAAAATTGCAAGGATATTTGCAAAGCGCAATAGCACCAAGACCAATTGCATTTGCTAGTACAAAAGATAAAAATGGTAAACCAAATTTATCACCATTTAGTTTCTTTAATATTTTTAGTTCAAACCCTCCTATTTTGGTTTTTTCTCCAGCTCGTAGAGTGCGTGATAACACAATAAAACATACATTAATCAATTGCGATGAAACTCGAGAAGTGGTTATAAATGTTGTTAATCATGCTATTGTACAACAAATGTCGTTATCAAGTACAGAATATCCAGATGGTGTGAATGAGTTTACAAAATCAGGATTAACTGCAATTCCATCTGAAATTGTGAAACCTTATCGTGTTGCAGAGAGCCCTGTTCAATTTGAATGCAAAGTCAATCAAATAATTTCGCTTGGAACAGAGGGTGGCGCTGGAAATATGATAATTTGTGAAGTAGTAAAAATGCACATTAGCGAAGACGTTTTAAATGCCGAAGGACAAATAGATCCTTTCAAAATAGATTTGGTATCGAGATTAGGTGGCAATTGGTATTCGAGAGCCAAAGAAGGACTTTTTGAAGTGGAAAAACCTTTAGCTACATTAGGAATTGGTGTTGATGCGATTCCAAATTTTATTCAGGAAAGCACTATTTTTGATGGAAATGATTTGGGGAAATTAGGAAATGTTGAATCATTGCCAAA
>CAZLEU010000131.1:0-7372 GCA_964558625.1 uncultured Flavobacterium sp. | reverse complement strand
GCATTTTTAATTCCATCTTCTCTTTCGTTTACAGCATCAAGAATTGGTTTCCAAGCAAATTTCTTTAAAAGGAAAATCAAACCAATAAATAAGACTGTTTGTAAAATAAACAATCCTAATGAAAATTGTCCAAATAATTCTTCCATTATATATTTCTTAATTAATTACTTTTTACTAATTAACAAAAGCTGCAACCAACCGTTACAGCTTTTGAATTTTTTAGATTTACGATGCAAAAATTGCAGCGAAACCAATACCTTCAATAAGTGCAGCAGCAATAAGCATAGCTGTTTGGATTTTTCCAGTAGCCTCTGGTTGACGCGCAATTGCATCCATTGCAGAACCACCGATTCTACCAATACCAATACCTGCTCCAATAACTACTAATCCTGCTCCAATAATTCTAGGAATTTCCATAAAAATATGTATTAAAAATTAAACATTCAAAATTGATATTAATGATGAGCCTCTTCGTGATGATGCTCTTCAACAGCTGAACCAAAATAAAGAGCAGCTAACATTGTAAATATATAGGCTTGCAACAAGGCAACTAATACTTCTAATATTGTTAAAACGAAAGCTAGTAAAAATGCTAATGGGCTACCTACAATACTATCTGCTTTGTACATTAAGGCAATTAAACTCATTAACACAACGTGTCCAGCTAACATGTTTGCATACAAACGAATCATTAATGAAAAAGGTTTGATAATTGTTCCTAATAATTCGATTGGTGCCAAAACAAATTTCATTGGAACTGGAACACCTGGCATCCAGAAAATATGCCCCCAATAGTCCTTTTTGGCAGTAAACGTTGTTATAATATAAGCTATTATCGCCAATGAGGCAGTAATTGCAATATTTCCTGTAACGTTTACTCCTAGTGGAGTTAACCCAAACATATTCATAAACCAAACAAAGAAAAATATTGTAAGTAAGAAACTCATATATTTTCTATAATGTTTTTCTCCAATATTAGGGATTGCAATATCATCTCTTACATATAATATAATAGGTTCGAAAAATCTACCTGCTCCTTTAGCAATTGAACCGTTTTTTTTGTATGATTTCCCTAATCCTGCAAATAATAAAAACATTAACAATCCTGTGATAAGTATCATTGCAACGTTTTTAGTAATAGAAAAATCAAGTGGTTTCGCATTTGTTACATGTCCTTTTTCATCTTCGCTAAAAGTTCCTGTAGCATCTGTTTTGTATATTTTACCATCGTGGTGGTTTATTTTGTAGTAGTTCCCATTTGATTCTGCAACGGCATGACCATGTTCAAATCTTGATGAAGAAAATATATGTATTCCATTGTCCCAAAGTATTACTGGAAGTGGAAAGCCGATATGTTTTTCGTGACCTGACTCTTTTCCGTAAGAAAATAAATGAAAATCGTGAGAGTCTAAAAGGTGGTGTTTTATAAATTCTTTTCTTTCTTCTTCTTTTTGTTCTGTTGCTGTTAATGTTTTTTCTGCAGCAGCAGTAATTTCATGTTTAACTGGTAAGGTATCTGTTGAATTAGCAAGTCCTAAAAATGGTAAACTCACTACTAGAGCTGTTATAATAAATTTCATCGGTTTCTTGGAAAACACCATAGCTATTCAATTAACTTAATTTTTACTTTCTAAAATTTGGTGCAAAGGTACATTTTTTATTACTATTCAAAAATTTAGAACTATTTTTTTTTATGTAATTTTCAATTTACTCCTTTTTTATTGTTTATTGTTTAAAATTCTTATAGTTACAACTGTTTCTATTGTCAAAAAAACGGCGAAAACGATTAAGAAATTAAATTTTTCTATAATCCCATTTTCAGTAGTTGAGTTCAAAATTGGTCGAACTAATAAATAGGACAGTGCCATTTTGATAGATGTTACCAATAAAAATGTTTGACCAACACTATTGATATTGTTTTTTTTTACTCGAATTAATAGAACTATAATTGCGCATGAACAAAAGAGGAAAAATCCAAAAATGGTTTCGATTGAATGTTTAAAAGTTTCTTCGACCGAACCATAATAAAGATGAAAGACTAATCTATCAATGATATAAGCTAGTAGTGATAAAATTATAATTTGAATAAAAGGTTGAAGGTTTTTTAAAGTCATCTATTCTGAATTGTTAATGTCCTTTAGTTGTCGGTTGATGTTGTAAAAGGCAATAGTAACTCCAATCATTGTAAATACTTTTACATAGATTCTATGTGTATTTGGATATTCTCCATCAAGCCATTTTCCTAAATAAGCAAACGCAAAAACAATTACACCCATCTGAATAGGAATGTTGATAAGTTGCAACCATTTATTTGTTTTATTATTCTTCGGTTTTTTGTCCACCTGATAGTAATTTACTTTGGCTTGTTTTCATTACACAAGTAGCATTAAATTCTGCTCCTGGCTCTATGGCTAATTTTCCGCAGATAACTTCACCTGTTATTGTAGAAGATGCTTTTAAAGAAAGTACTTCTTCTACTTGTATCTTTCCTTCAAACCTTCCTTCAATGTCAGCATTTTTACAGAGTATATCTCCTTTTATCGAGCCTGCTGGACCAATTACTATTTTTCCATGTGATTGAAAGTTTCCTATTAAATCACCATCTAGTCTAAAATCGGCCTTTGATAAAATATCTCCTTTAATTATTGTCCCTTCAACAATTCTATTTGTTTGTCCAAGGTTTTCTGTATAGGTTTTTTGCACTTTATTAAACATTATCTATCTCTTTTATTTACGTTTGGGGTTTGTAAAGTTGGTTGTATTGTTGAACTTTGTCCTCTATCATTTCTAGGTTTTTCCTGCGGATCATCTTCAGATAATGATGGTGGTTGGTTTTTAGAATTTGGTTTGTTTTCTTCTAAAACTTGTTTCTTCTCTTCTTTAGGAATTACAGGTCTTAACGGTGGAGTTGGTATGGCTTCAACAGGTTTTGGATCAGAGTATGGTGTTTTTAAATAGGTTTCAAAGTTTTTTTTAATTTGAACTATTTTATAATTCTCATTCGATATAATATAATAAGTGTCTTTTACTTTATAATCTTTAAATTCTTTCAAAATTGTAGCAATTCCTTTTGCACTTTCTTCAGTTGTGATTCCGTGAATTACTAAGAAATTGTCTTCCAATGTATATATATCATTGGAAAGTGTGAATTTTCCAACACTCCTTTCTGCGATAAATTTGGATAGGATTTTATTTAATGCCATTGTATTGGTTTCTGTTGAATCTTTGGCTTTGTATAAAATTTTCCAACTTTTGGGAGCAATTGCATAAAATTCTAATGCTTCCATTTGAGGGATTTCTTTTCCTAAAAACGCTTCGGCTGTTTTTCCTTCTTCACTATTAGGATAATTTAAAGAAACATAATTTAATGCTTTCTTATATTCTTCAAGCCCTTTTAATTTTCCAGTAACATTGGCTTTTAGTAATTCGAACTTTGAAACAATTTCTTCACCTGTGTATTGATCAATAGCTTCGGTAGTCTGCGTCAAAACTTTTTTATAGTCACCATTCAAATATTCTCTATACAAATTATCATATGTTGTTTGTGGTGAAACAACAGCTAATTCGCTTTCGGAATTAGATTTTGATAAAATTTGAGCATAACGTGAGTTTGGATATTGGTTTATGATTTTGTCTTTCATTGCCAATGCTTTTTCTTGGTCGATTAGCTCGTAGATTTTATATAAATGATACATTGATGGTAAAATCAATCTTTCTTCTGGATTGCTTTGCAACAAATTTTCAAGTTTACTTGCTGCTAATTTATATTCTTTAAATTTTTCTTTGTAAATAAGTCCTAGCTGGTAGTATGCAAAATTTCTTTCTTTACCAATACTGTCTATTTCTTTTTGGGTTTTTGGTAATTGACTAGTGTAAAAATCTACAGTAAATTTTGGTTGTATTGATTCTTCTTTGGTGGTGTTTTCACTACCCTTTTTCTCTTCATCATCTTCATCGTTTTTAGTTGTAGTCGATTTGCTTGAAACCGTTCTCCAATTATCTTTTAAAGCTCTATTTCCCCATAATTTTTTAAATTCAAGTTTGCCAAACTCAATTGTTTGTTGATTATAGAAATAAAAACTACCTGTTTTTCCTATTGCATTATTAACAATTGGTGCTTTAGTAACTGGTGCTTTTTCATCTTGAACAGCTCTCGTTTTTTGAGCCATTTTTTCTGCTCTCTCAGCTGCTTCATCATCGTTTTGATAATTTTGATTGTTAGGATTATTTTCAGCCGATTTTGCATTTTCAGATTCTGTTTTTTTTCTAGCTTCTTCGTCTTTTTTTAATTTTAGAATATAGTCTTCGTAGTAATTTTTTCTGCTAGAATCTGACATTGACAGAATTTTTAATATACTATCGTTTCTATTAGCAATTCCTTCATATTTGATAACATCATCTAGATTTAAGCGTTTCTTTTTGATAAATTTGAATTCTCTTGTTCTATCATTAAGTTGTACTAGTGTGCTATCATAATATTTTCCTGCCGTAACATATTTGGCTTCATTAAAATAGATATCTGCTAAATTTCTGTAATTAGAAGCTACTAAATATTGGTCTGCAGAACGTTTTTTTAGAGAAATGGTATAGTACTCTTTTGCTCTTTTACTGTTTTTATTTTTTTCATAATACAAAGCCATTTGGTGATTCAAAACATCCAAAAACGGTCTATTTTCTCTATCTTCGAGTAAGTCATTAATTTTTTTTAGAAAAGCAATTGTGTCACCCGTATTGACATCAAATTGAGCTGCTTGACGAGCATGTGCTTGAATCACATATTGTCTAGCTGCATTTCTATTCATATTAATAACCGACTGGTAAGAAGCATAAGCACTATCTTTTTGGTTTAATGATTCAAATAATTGACCTAAGATGAAATAATATCTTGATTTTTCCTCTTTCTTCTTGGTAAAGTCCCTAGCTAATTTAAGTTTAGCCATGGCACTATCTTTTTGTTCTAAATTTAGATATGCCTGTGCAAGTGCAGCATTAGCATCAGCAAAAATTTGATCTTTGAATTTTATCTCTTCTAATAATTTTGTCAAATTTGTTACTGCAACGGCATCATTATCAAGTCGCATATTGGTTTTTTCACGCCAAATTTTAGCTTCATATATCTTATCACTACTTGGATATTTATACAAAATATAATTGAAAGCTTCTAATGCAGGAACGAATCTTTGGTCATAATATCTTGCTTTTCCTAACATTAAGTGTGCTTCATCCATTTGAGGATTTTTTTCAGATCCTTGAATATTCATTGAGTGTTTTTGAATGGCTTTGATCGCTTTGTCTTCGGCACGCTCAAAATTGGCATTCTTTTTTTCTTGACCAGGCATGTTTGCTTTGGACTCAACGACTTGCATTCTCTCAATTGGGAGTTGCTCCCAAAAGTTATCATTATACTGGGTTTTTAACTCTTCTATCCCTTTATCTAATGCTATTCCTCCATTGTACAAAATATTGTATTTAGTATTAAGTGCATGGCTATTTCTTGCTAAAAAAGTGTTTTTTTTGGTAGAACATGCTACCACAAAAACTACTAACGAGACAGAAAATATGTATTTTAATAATTTGGTTTTCAATGTAAATTGTTTTAGGTAATTAACTTTAAAAAGTCAATTTTAGTATATCGACTGGTAAAAGTACGTTTCTTTTTTATATTGCAAAATTTTAAAATAAGTTTTTTATGAGAATCTGAATGTTTAGTATACAAATTTTAGAAAAAATAGTGAAGCTTGTCTTAAGTGATTTTCATACTTTTGCAAAAATTTTTTGTTTATGTCAAGCTTTTATAAATTACAAATCAAAGAGATAAAAAGAGAAACAACGAATGCGGTTTCAATCGTTTTTAGTATTCCAACTGAATTAAAACCTGTTTTTCAATTTATTGCTGGTCAATATGTTAATTTAAAATTAACTCTCAATGGCGAAGAAATACGCCGTGCTTATTCAATTTGTTCTTCTCCTAAAAGTGGTGAATTAAGAATTGCTATTAAATCGGTTAAAAATGGTCTTTTTTCAAAATTTGCAAACGAAAATCTAAAAGCTGGTGATATTTTAGAGGTAAGTCAACCCGAAGGTAGATTCATTTTTGAACCGAATACTGAGAAACAAAAAAACTATATCGGTTTTGCTGCTGGAAGCGGAATTACACCTGTCTTATCTATTCTTCAATCGGTATTAGAAGATGAATCAAATAGTACATTTGTGTTGGTCTATGGAAATAAAACCCCAATAGAAACTATTTTTCACGACCAATTACATGAGTTACAATTGAAATATGTAGGTCGTTTTTTTGTTCACTATGTTTACAGTCAAACTAAGGTTGAAAATGAGCTTTTTGGAAGAATTGATAAAGCAAATGTAAATTTTGTTTTAAAAAGCAAACACAAAGAAATTGTTTTTGATAAATATTATTTATGTGGTCCAGAGGATATGATTAACTTGGTTTCTTTGGTTTTAAAAGAGCATAATGTAGCCGACAAGAATATTAAATTTGAATTATTTACAACTACTGCTGCTGAAAATACTGATATAGGCAGTGGAGAAGGACATACCAAAATCACAATTTTAGTAGATGGTGAAGAGACAACTTTTGAAATGTCACAAAAACAAACCATTCTTGAAGCCGCCTTAAAACAAGGTTTAGATGTTCCATACTCTTGTCAAGGTGGAATTTGCAGTAGTTGTTTGGCCAAAATTGAGTCTGGAAATGCAATAATGCGTAAAAATTCAATTCTTACAGACAAAGAAGTAGAAAATGGGCTAACCTTAACTTGCCAAGCGCATCCAAAATCATCCGAAATTTTCATCAATTTTGACGATGCTTAAACACTAAAACTTCCTACAATGTTAAGCTATAACTAGCTTTTTTTATTAAAAAATTTTGAAAATCAATAATAATGAACTTTCTTTGTTGATTAATTTAATTTTGTTTTAAATATAATTAGTTAATAAACAGACTCTTATGAAAAGAAAGTTGATGTTTTCAATATTGTTTTCTATTCCTTTTTTGGGGTTTTCCCAAGTAGGTATAGGAACAAATGTTCCAGATACTAGTTCAGCATTACACATTAATTCAGCTTCAAACAATAGAGGTGTATTAATACCACGTATGACGATAGCGCAAAGAAATGCGATTGTTTCACCTGCAAATGGATTGTTGATTTATCAGACAGATGGTCTTGTGGGAATGTATTATTATGATGCACCAAACACGACATGGAAATCGGTCATTTCAAGTGGTTGGGGTTTGGTAGGAAATAATGGCACAGATCCTTTGACAAATTATATTGGAACTAACGATAGCCAACCATTGGTTTTCAAAACAGAAAATGTAGAAAGAATGCGTATTTTACCTTCTACACCA
>CAZLEU010000130.1:0-7482 GCA_964558625.1 uncultured Flavobacterium sp. | reverse complement strand
TATTTCCACCTGATAAATAACGAGCGTTTCTTGCCGAACAAGTCCAATCTACACCAAGAGCAGATGCTTTTGATTTTGACATTTCTCCCAAAGCAAACCAACAACCTTTTCCGAAAACAATAACCTTAGTCTCATCGGCTAAAGCATCTACAATTTGGCTGATGTATTTCCATGAAAATTCTTGATAATCTACTGGTGATAACATACCTCCCCAAGAATCAAAAATCTGAACGGCATTACAACCTGCTTTTACTTTTTCTTTTAAATATAAAATCGTTGTATCGGTTATTTTTTGTAATAATGTATGAGCTGCAACAGGATTTGAAAAACAAAATCCTTTAGCTGTATCAAAACTTTTAGAACCTTTTCCTTCAACAGCATAACAGAAAATAGTCCAAGGTGAACCTGCAAAACCAATCAACGGAACTTCATCGTTTAGCATTTCTTTGGTCAATTTTACAGCATCCATTACATAACCCAAAGTCTCTTGAATGTTTGGAACAAAAACTTGATTTACTTGTTCCATTGTTCTAATTGGATTGGGAATAATAGGGCCCAAATTGTCCTTCAATTCAACGTGAATTCCCATCGCTCTTGGAACAACCAAAATATCCGAAAATAAAATAGCGGCATCTGGTTTTACAATTCGAATGGGTTGAACTGTAATTTCAGCCGCTAGTTCTGGGGTTTCGCAACGAGTAAAAAAATCATATTTATCACGCAAAGCCCTAAACTCTGGTAAATATCTTCCAGCTTGGCGCATCATCCAAACTGGTGGACGTTCCACGGTTTCATTGTTTAATGCTCTTAAAAATAGGTCGTTTTTAATCATGTCTCTTTTGTTTAGACCTGCTAGGTCTCATTTTTAATTGTAATATTCTATAACTTCATCAATCACATTTTCAATTGATGGCTTTTCTGCAATTATAATGTTTTTTACTTTTTTATTGTCAAATGCTTCTACTGTGGTTTCTCCTATGCAAAAGCATATTTCTTCTTTTATTGTATTCAATTTGAAATAACTTTTAACAGCAGATGGACTAAAAAACAGTATTCCATCTACTTTACTTTTTATCTTTTTTGAAGTAATAATGGTTTCATAAACTTCGATTTCGTTGAATAGTATTCCATTTTCTTTTAAGATATTTGGCAAAACATCTCGGCGTAAATTTCCACTGAAAAAGGTATATTTTTCTTTACTGTAAACCAACGAAATTATTTCTGCCAAATCTGCTGCATAACCCGTATAAGCAATAACATTAAATCCATTTTCGGTTAATAGATCTTTGGTTTTCATGCCAACAGAAAAAACATTTTTACTTTTAAGTTCATCACACTTTGGATGTTGTAAAACACTTAAAACAGCATTTTGACTAGTAAAAATAAGATTATCATTAACTTTTAAATGCTCTTCTTCGGACACTCCTTCAAAAGAGTAGAAATCGAAATTTTTGATTATGGTTTCGATGAAATCTTCTTCAATTAACTGAAAATTGTTGTCGAGTAAAGCTTTCTTTTGATTTGGTAAAAGTTTTTTGGTAGATAATATGTTGATTTGTTTTGTCATTATTTTTGAAACTTCAATTTAAGAAATTCGAGAAGTTTATTTTTTTAGATTCTTTTTAATTTCTGCCATTAATGGTATTCCGCCATTATTTAGAATCTCTTGAGCTGCATTGAAACCTAGTTTTTTCCATTCCGAAATATCAACTGTCTTTTCAATTTCTAGTTTTTGTTTCCCATCGATAGAGAGTAAAACTCCTTTGAAATTTATAGTGTCTTCATTTTCATTATAGGTTGCAATGGCTCCGATTGGCGCAGTACATCCTCCTTCGAGTGTTTTTAGAAATTGTCTTTCTATATAGGTGCAAATTTCGGTTTCGATGTGATTTAGTTGTGAAAGTGCATCTAATGTATAATTATCGTTTGCCATAGCAACAACGACCATTGCTCCCTGTGCTGGTGCAGGAATCATCCAATCTAAATTGATATAATTATCAGGTTTTAAATTGATTCTTTCTAATCCTGCTGCTGCAAAAACAGCTCCGTTCCAATCATTTTCGTCGAGTTTTTGCATTCTTGTATTTACATTTCCACGCAAATCGACCACTTTATGATTTGGATATTTATTCCACCATTGCGCTTGACGACGCAGACTTCCTGTTGCAATTGTGGCTTTTGTTTCAAGAAAATCGGTATTTCCTTTGTGAACTAAAATGTCTAAAATATTGGCTCTTTCCAAAACAGCTGCTTGTACTATACCTATAGGCAATGCAGTAGGAACATCTTTCATAGAATGTACGGCAATATCTACTTGACAGTTAATCATAGCAATGTCTAATGTTTTGGTGAAAATTCCGGTGATTCCGAGTTCGTATAATGGTTTATCAAGAATAATGTCTCCTTGTGACTTTACAGCAATAATCTCAGTTTTATAACCTAAATCGTTAAGTTGTTTTTGAACGGTGTGTGCTTGCCAAAGCGCTAATTCACTATCACGAGTCCCTATTCTTATCTTTTTTTCAGACACTTTACTTTTATTTTTTGTCACAGATTAAAAAAGATTTTCACAGATTTTGAAAATCCTATCAGTAGATTTAGTTAAAAAATGATTTCTCTTGCTCTAGTTGAAAAACTTTTTCAATCCATTCTATTCCTTCTTCCATTGAGTCGCCATCTTTTAAATGGTTTACAAAGTGATTTGTAATTTTTTGTATAATTCTATTACTTATTAATTCGGCCTGTTCTTCATCAAAATTTGTTAATTTTTTGCGTTGAAAATTCAATTCTCCTTCTTTAATAGAATTTAATTTCTCTTTTAGAGCATGAATAGTTGGCGCAAATTTTCTGTTTTTGGTCCAAGCAATAAACTCTTCTTTTATTTCTTCAATAATTGCTTCAGCTTGGGGTATGTGTAGTTTTCTATTCTCTAATGTTTCATCTGTCATTTGCGATAAATGATCCATATGAATTAAGGTAACACCGTCAATATCCTTTACGTTTTCGTTTACATTTTTTGGAATTGATAAATCCAAGATTAACAGCGGTTTTTTTAGATTCAAAATGGTTTTATCAACCGTTGGATTTTGTGCACCAGTTGCTACAACAACAACATCTGCTTTTTGCAATTCAAGTTGTAAGTCGGCATAATCTTTTACAACTACATTAAGTTTTTGAGCTAATTTTTCGGCTTTATCTTTTGTTCGATTTATTAAAGTGATTTGCTCATGTTTGGTATGTTTTACAAGATTTTCGCATGTGTTTCTTCCTATTTTACCAGTTCCGAAAAGTAAAATGTTTTTGGTAGCAATATCTTCAACATTTTTAAAAATATAGTGTACCGATGCAAATGAAACCGATGTTGCACCCGAAGAAATCTCCGTTTGTGTCTTGATTTTTTTACTCGCTTGAATTACCGAATTGACCAATCTTTCTAGAAATGAGTTGACCATTCCATTCGATTTACTTTCATTAAAAGCAGTTTTTAACTGGCTAATGATTTCAAAATCTCCAAGAATTTGACTATCTAAACCTGTTCCTACACGAAACAAATGATTAATTGCATCTTGGTTTTTATAAATATAGGCTACTTCTTGAAACTCTTCTACAGAACCCTGACTATTAGCGCATAAAAGTTTGATTAATTGATATGGATGTTGTGCAAAACCATAAATTTCAGTTCGATTGCAAGTAGAAGTAACGATTAAAGAATCTATTCCCTCAGCTTCGGCTTGTATGAGTAAAGTTGCTTTGGCTTGAGCATCTAAACTGAATTTACCTCTTATCGCTGCATCAGCCTTTTTGTAGCTAAGGCCTAATGCATAAAAAGTGGCGTGTTTCGACATGTTAAAATTTTCCATATTTATACTTTACCTAAAAGTGAAACAAAAATATTGTTATACTATTTATAAAAGTAACGCTCAAAGTACTTTTTGTGTCGCTATGCGATTTTTTATGTCTTATTTGACTTTTTAGCGTTATTTATTATAAATTTGCAATGAAATCAAGTCTTTCAAAATTACTTATATAGATTTATTCTAAATAAAGACATGGCTTGATTCCAAAATCATATACGAAAAAATATCGCTATGGGTTCTCAAGAAATTATAACAATTGAAAATGATTTCACTTTATTTCGTTTTCAAAATGATGGAAATGAATCGTTTCATGTAAAACGTTCTATCCAAAAAGGATTAATTCAATTTCATTTTGGCATCAAAGGAAAAGCAAAATTCGTTTTCAACGATGGCAATTATGCCTTGGATTTGAGAGAAGAAAAAGCTTTATTGTTTTACAACCCACAGAAGGAATTGCCTTTGAATTTAGAAATCGCTCCAAATTCGTGGGTGATTTCTGTAATTATATCTATTCAAAAATTTCATGGCTTATTTTCTACAGAAGCCGACCATATTCCGTTTTTGAGTGAAGAAAACAAGGATAAAAAATATTATAAGGAAACCGATATTAGTCCATCAATGGCGATTGTGTTGAGTCAATTATTTCACTATAACCTGAATCCTTCCATTAAAAATCTTTATTATAAAGGAAAAGGTTACGAATTATTGAGTTTATATTTCAATCGTTCAGAAGATCCAAATGCTGAGCAATGTCCGTTTCTAATAGATGAAGAAAATGTATTGAAAATTAAAAAAGCAAAAGAAATCATCATCCAAAATATGGCTGAACCTCCTGGATTAGAAGAATTAGCTGAACAAGTTGGCTTGAGTTTAAAAAGACTAAAAATGGGTTTCAAACAAATTTATGGCGATACGGTTTATGGATTTTTATTCGATTATAAAATGGATTACGCTCGACAATTATTAGACAGCGGTTCCTATAATGTAAACGAAGTTGGATTAAAAATAGGATACAGCACAGGTAGTCATTTTATTGCTGCTTTTAAGAAAAAATTTGCAACAACACCAAAAAAATATTTGATGTCAATTAATCCAAATACATAATCCTATCCATTTCGTATATCAAACAATCCATAAAATAAACATAAAATCTAAAAAAAGTAGATTCGCTACTTTTACAGATATTCCCCAGTCTTCAAAGACGAGAGTTTAACTCCAACTGGCGAAACAATGACAATAACAAAAAATAGTAAAACATAATGAAAGGAGTATTATTAGTAAATCTAGGTTCGCCCGAAAGTCCAACACCAAAAGACGTAAAACCTTATTTGGATGAATTTTTAATGGACAAATATGTAATAGATGTCCCTTATTTATTACGTGCTTTGTTGGTTCGAGGCATCATTTTACAAACACGACCAAAAAAATCTGCTCATGCTTATGCACAAATATGGACAGACGAAGGTTCGCCTTTAATTGTGTTTTCTAAAAGAATGCATGAAAAGGTTCAAAAATTAGTTGATATTCCTGTAGCTTTAGCAATGCGTTATGGAACTATGACTATAGAAAAAGGCTTGCAAGAACTGAAATCAAAAGGTGTAACCGAAGTAATGCTCTTGGCACTATATCCACAATATGCAATGGCTTCTACAACAACAATTTGGGAATTAGCAGATGAATTAGTGGCGTCCAAATTTCCCGAAATGAAATTAACTAAAGTTCCAGCATTTTACAATAAACCCGACTTTATTCAAGTACTAGCAAATTCAATCAAAAAACATTTGGAAGGATTCGATTATGACCATTTATTATTTTCATATCATGGAATTCCAAAACGTCATATTCGTAAAACAGATGTAACCAAATCGCATTGTGCCATCGATGGTTCATGTTGTAACACGCCTTCGCCAGCACACGAATTTTGCTACCGTCATCAATGTTATGAAACAACAAGACAGGTGGTAAAATTACTAGGAATTCCAGAATCCAACTACAGCCAAACGTTTCAATCAAGATTGGCTGGTGACAAATGGTTAACGCCTTACACCGATGTTGAAATCAACAAAATGCCGGCAAAAGGAATTAAAAAATTAGCCGTTGTAACTCCTGCATTTGTATCTGATTGTCTAGAAACCTTAGAAGAAATCGCCATGCGTGCCAACGAAGAATTTATAGAAAATGGTGGTCAAGAGTTTAAAGCAATCCCCTGTTTGAACGATGATGATGAATGGTGTGATGTTGTAGCAGATTGGATAAATGATTGGGGAAAATAATATTAAAATGAGATTTGAAATCAATTTTAACGAAAAAAAACATAGAGAACAATCAAAAATATATTTTGATTTAGCTTGGGAAAACCTCTTAAAGAAAAACAGAAAAGTTTTATACTTTGTTCTCTTTTATTTTATTTCAGGCATATTTATAATTTATGGTAAAAGTAATTTTGGATATTTATTTATAATCTTTGGAATACATTTTTTAATAAACTATTATTATTTTTACAAGCATTATACTAATAATAAAAAAAAATATTTTAAGCTTGTTGAAAAATGCATTTTAGACTATAATTCAAATAATCAACTGTCTATTTTGGAATTTAAAGAGGATATATTCTGTTATACAGATTACAAACTTGATTTAAAAGTAAATTGGTCCTTAATTACTAACTATAAAGTTTTTGAAAAGAATTTGTTTATAGAGCTAAAAAATAACTTAAATGCAGTTTTTTTTATAAATGAAGAAGAAGTTGGAGAGGAAAATTTTAATAAAATAATTCTTTTTTTAGAAGATAAAATTAAGAACAACTAATATGGAACTCTACAACTACATAAAATCACTACACTTAATTTTTGTAATCACTTGGTTTGCAGGATTGTTTTATATTGTTCGTTTGTTTGTTTATCAAATTGAAGCCAACGAAAAACCTTCGCCAGAAAAAGAAATTTTATTAAACCAATACAAAATAATGACCTATCGCCTTTGGTATATTATTACTTGGCCAAGTGCAGTTTTGGCAACAGTTTTTGCAGTTTGGTTACTAATTTTGATGCCTACTTGGTTGCAAATGCCATGGATGCACGTGAAACTCGGATTTGTTTTGGCGTTGTTTTTGTATCATCTAAAATGTCATCAAATTTATAAGCAATTGCAAAACGATAAATTCAATTACTCTTCCAATTACATGCGCCTTTGGAATGAAGGTGCGACAATAATTTTATTTGCAGTAGTTTTTTTAGTAATTTTAAAAAATGAATTCAATTGGATTTATGGCGTTGTTGGTATTATTTTGTTTTCGATTCTAATAATGCTCGGTTTCAAATTTTATAAAAAAATAAGAGAGAAAAAATAGTTTTCAGTAGCAGTCACAGTAATCCGCTGAGACTGAAAATTGAAAACTAAAAACGAACAAATGAAGAACTTCAAAATGTCAATGCTTTCACTTCGTATTAGGATTTTCCTATCGATGATTGTATTGATATTAATTGCTTCTGCATTGATGGCTTTGATTTCGGTAATCCAATTTAAAAACGAAGCACGAAGATACCATCAAGACCGTTTAGAGCGAAAAGAATATGCTATCAAGGAACACATCAATTATGTTTTAGCAACAACAACCTATCCTTTA
>CAZLEU010000129.1:0-7483 GCA_964558625.1 uncultured Flavobacterium sp. | reverse complement strand
TTATCCAGATATTTTATTTCAAGAAGCTGAAAAAATCACAACTGTTTTAGAACAATATGAAATTGACGAAATTTTATTTGCCGATACCGAAGACCAAAAAAACGCACTATGGAAAATGAGGAGAAACGTAGCAGAAGCAGTAAAATCAAATTCAATTTACAAAGAAGAAGACACCGTTGTACCAAGATATGAATTGCCAAAATTGTTAGAAGGCATCAAAACAATTGGAAAAAAATATGGTTTTCAATCGGTTTGTTATGGACACGCAGGCGATGGCAATTTGCACGTAAACATCATAAAAGGCAATATGTCCGACGAAAACTGGAACACCGAAGTAACGAAAGGGATTAGAGAGATTTTTGAATTGACAGTTTCACTCAAAGGAACTTTATCTGGGGAACATGGTATTGGTTATGTTCAGAAAAACTATATGAATATTGCTTTTACCAAAATACATCTTGAATTGATGGAACGTATAAAATCGATTTTTGATCCAAATAATATTTTAAACCCTGGTAAAATATTTCCAGATGTAGAATAATGAAAAAATAAAGCTCGCTAAATTCATATCTAGCGAGCTTTTTTAATCTCTTTTTGGACTATTCTTTTTTTCTCTTTTTTCCTCTTTTTTTTCTTTTGCCGTTTTAAGAGGTTCTTTTTTTTGATTTTTCTTTGCATCTTGACTTTTTGCCATGGTATTTTTTTTTAGGATTTATTTTAATTTTCTAAACGATTTTGGTTTTTACTCCCATTTATTACATCCAAAATTGTCACTTCAAAAGCGTCAACTTTAAAAATAATCAACCAAGTCTTGTAGCTAGCTTCTCTGTAAAATTTAATTTTGTTAACTTTCAGATTCTGCAAAAATCAACGTCTTTTCAATATCTATATATTCTTTTAAAGAATTTACAGGAATATAAAAGGAATTTCAAAAGTCTAATTGACAACTTTATTATTAGAAACTACTTCTGTTGCATGATAACTAATAGCGCTTTGAATTGTAAATATACTATTTTATTTTCCATCAAAACAGAAATCACTTAAAATGTAAATAGCTACTTTTGTAGCAAACAATAATAAAATGAAAATAAATTTAAAAAACGGAATAGACAAATTACTATTCGGAATGAAACAAACCGATGTTACCGAAATATACGGATTGCCTAACAAACAATTCAAAGACGAGGATGACAACGTAATTTATGTATACAATGCGAAAAGAGTTCGCTTAACTTTTTATGAAGATGAAGGCTTTAAACTAGGATATATTATTTGTTCTAATCCAGATTTGACTTTGTTTGATAAAAAAATAATCAATCGAAATGTCGAAGAAGTAAAAAATGAACTTTTAGAAAAAGGTTTGAAAACTTGGGAAAACGAAGATTTTGATTTGGCAGAAAATCATTTCAACGAAAGCAATTGGTTTATTCTACAAACGGAATTTGGTGTAATTGCTAATATAGAAATGGGAGCTATCATAAATGACAACGACGAATTCGAATGGAAATTTAAAAAATAGTTTTAATTCTGATTATTACAGTTAACAGAAAAAAGGCACAAATTCATCTGATTTTGTGCCTTTTTTGTTATTTTTAACCAAAGATTATTTCTTTTCAGCTTGTTTTACAGCAGGTGTTGGTGGTGTTGGTGGTGTTTCTAACATTTCAACTTCAAAAATAATATTTGAGTTTGGTGGAATAACATTTCCAGCACCTCTTTCGCCATAAGCTAAATTGGATGGGATAAATAAAACCGCTTTATCTCCAAAAGACATACTATTCAAACCTTCAGCAAAACCAGGAATAAAATTATATTTTCCAGCTTGAGCTGCCATTGGCATATAACCATTTCCATCTGCTCTACGTTGGTCAAATTTTCCATATTCTTTTGCAACAGCTTCAATACAACTATCAAATAAGCTTCCATCTTCCAAATAGCCTGCATAGTTAATATATACATTAGTACCTTCTGCTGGTTTTTTTCCAGATCCTACTTTTGTGACTTTAGTTTCTAATCCCGTAGCAGATTTTGTTGCCGTAGTTCTTAACTCTGCTAACTGTTTTACTTTTGCAGCTTTAACAGGTGCATATTGCAAATCATATGCTTTCTTTTTTTCAGCTTCAAGTTCAGCTTGTTTTTTTTGAGCTTCAGCTTTTAAGGCAGCTTGTTTTTTATCATCTTCGGCTTTGTTGGCATAATAATCTGAAAAGGTTTTTACAGCATCAAACTTTTTCGCATCGGCACCTTTTCTTGTAATGGTTACTTTATTGATAACATCATCTTGAACAATGGCATTTACAACATCCATACCAGCAACTACATGTCCAAAAACGGAGTGTTTGTTGTTTAACCAAGGGGTATCTTTGTGCGTAATAAAAAATTGCGATCCATTAGTTCCAGGTCCAGAATTTGCCATAGAAAGTATTCCTCCTTTGTCATGAACTAAACTTGGGTCGAACTCATCTTTAAAACTGTAGCCTGGCCCACCAGAACCATTTCCATTTGGATCACCACCCTGTATCATGAAATCTTTAATAACTCTATGGAATTTCAATCCGTCATAAAATGGCTTATTTTTTAATTTTTCATCTGTTACAAATGGTTGTTTTCCCTCTACCAACGCAACAAAGTTAGCAACAGTTATCGGTGTTTTTTGGTATTCTAATTGCACTACTATTTTTCCTTTTGTAGTTTCAAATTCTGCAAAAATTCCTTCATTAGAATTGGTTACAGGTTTTACAACAGCTTTTGTAGTTTTTACCGTTTTTTTTGTAACAACTGGCTTCTTTTTTACTTGAGCAAAACTGCTCATCATTCCTAAAAATAAAAGAACAACAATTTTTAATTTCATTTTTATCATTTTTAATTAATTCAACTTTGTTTATAATTCAACAGAAATTTTACAGTTTCTCTATTAATTCTACTTCAAAAATAATATTGGCATTGGGAGGAATTACGCCACCTGCACCAGCTTCACCATAAGCTAAATTGGATGGAATAAAAAGAACGGCTTTGTCTCCAAAAGACATTTTTTCGATACCTTCAATAAAGCCAGGAATCATTCCTTGTTTATTTCCAAATTGAAATGGAATTGGACTATAACCATTTTGATTTGCTCTATTTTCATCATATTTACCAAACTCTTTTGAAACACTTGCAATGCTAGTATCAAAAAGTTCGCCATTTTCTAAAAATCCTGCATAATGAATAAAAACATTTTGTCCCACTGTTGGTTTTTTACCAGTTCCTTTTTTCACTATTTGAAACTGTAAACCGCTTGCTGTTTTTGTTGCACCTTGCTTTAATTTAGCTAATTGAGCTACTTTTGCCTCTATAATTGCTTTGAACTTTTGTTCATAAAGTCTTCTATTTTCAGCATCTATTGCAGCTTGTTTTTTTTGTGCTTCTGCTTCCTTTGCGAAAAAATCTGAAAAAACTTTCACAGCATCAAATTTTTTAACTGCCTCTCCCTTTCTAATAATTGTAATGGCAACAATAGCATCATTTTGTTCAATTTTGTTCACCACATCCATTCCTTCTACCACATGTCCAAAAACAGTATGCATACCATCTAACCAAGGTGTTGGAACATGAGTGATAAAAAATTGACTGCTATTCGTGCCAGGACCTGAGTTTGCCATAGATAGAACACCTGCTTTATCATGTTTCAAATCGGTAATTTCATCTTTAAATTTATATCCCGTATCACCTGAACCATTTCCAAGAGGATCTCCTCCTTGTATCATAAAATCTTTGATAACTCTGTGAAATTTTAAATTATCGAAAAAAGGTTTTCCTTTAAAATCGGGATTAACAAATGTGTTTTTCCCTTCTGCCAATGTCACGAAGTTGGCAACTGTTATTGGTGTTTTTTGGTATTCTAATTGTGCAATAATTACGCCCTTTGAAGTTTCGATTTTGGCATATAAACCATCTTTTAAATTGCTGTTTTCATCTTTACAAGAAACAAATGTTGCAAGAATAAGAGCAACTAGTAAAATTCTTTTCATTTTGGATTAAATATTAATTAGTTTGTGATTTTGGATTTGGATCTTCCTTAAAGTCGTTTAAAGTTACTGTATACATCAATGGTTCGTTGTGACCAATTCTATTATTATCACCATGATATCCATACCCCATATGTGATGGAAACAAGAATGTTACTTTCTCTTTTTTACGCATTAATTTAATTCCATGACGAAGACCAATAATAATTTTTTGTTCTTTATCTACATGGTAAGTTTGAGGTTTCAGTTCGGCTTCCGAATAGATTATGGCTCCATTTAGATCTTTTACTTCGTAATTATAATAGGCAATATCTCCTTTTTTGGGAGAAACAGTATCATTCAAATTACGATTTTCATACGCATACCAATATCCTTTACTAGAAGCAATAAACCGTTTATCTGGATTGCTTTTTATTATTGAATCTATTTTATCTTCTTCGGTTGCAACCAATTTCTTGTTTCTTTCAATAGATTCTTTCATAAAAGTTCCCGAAGATTGTGAAATTGGTCTTCTTGCTTGTTGTTGTGAACAACTTACTATGAGAACAGAGAAAATTAATAGTGCAATTTTATTTACTTTCATATTATTGAATAGTTGTTTGTGTCAATATTTGTTCAAATTTGGCAACTGTTTCTTCCAAGCTCAATTGCGATTTACCACCTGCGGCATTAATGTGACCACCACCGTTAAAATGGTTTCTTGCAAACTGATTTACATCAAAACTTCCTTGTGAACGAAAGGAAATCTTAATAATTTTTTCGTCAGTATGTTCTATAAATATTACTGCAAATGTAATACCTTTTATTGTAAGTCCGTAATTTACAATCCCTTCTGTATCACCTTTTATATAATTATATTGATCGAGTTCATTTTGCGAAAGCGTAATATAGGCTGTTTTGTATTGTGGCAAAACTTTCATATTTCTTAATGCTAGCCCTAAAAGTTGTAATCTATCGTATGAATTATTGTCAAACAAAAGTGTAGGTATTACGGTATTTTCAACACCTAAATCAATTAATTCTGCTATAATTCTGTGTGTTGTTCCAGTCGTTTTTGGAAATCTAAACGAACCAGAATCTGTTAGAATACCTGTATAAATACAAGTTGCAATTGTTTTATCAATATATTCTTTTTTTCCAAGAAATGAAATAAAATTATAAATCATTTCACATGTTGAGCCATATTGTGTGTCCGAATATGTAAAAGCTGCAAATCCATCGGGTTCTTGATGATGATCTATCATTACAAATGGAGCTTGAAGCTTACTTAAAACGCTTTCCATTTCACCTGTACGATGTAGTGCATTAAAATCTAAAACAAAGATCAATTCGGCTTCCTTTACAATTTTCGTAGTTGCTTCTTTGTCATTTTCATAAATTAAAACTGATTCTGAAGATGGCATCCAAGCCAAAAACTCGGGAAAATCATTTGGAGAAATAACCGTTGGCTTATGTTGTAACTTAATCAAAAAATGGTATAATGCCAATGTTGAACCCATTGCATCACCATCTGGACTTCGATGCGGAATTATCGCTATTTTCTTGGGTGTAGCGAGCAATAACTGAATTGCTTGAATGTCTTTTTCGTTCATAGACTGCGAAGTTACATTTTTTTAACCAAAAGAAAAGAAATTAACATCGTCTTAGTAGTCCAATTTGGTTAAAAACAAACCCAACCATACAGCAAGTAAACCAACTATAACACTAAGTGCAATATAAACTAAGGCTGTTACCGAATGTTGATTCCCAAAAAGTGAAATATTCTCATAACCAAAGGTAGAAAAAGTTGTGTAACCACCACAAAAACCTGTCACCAAAAGCCATTTTAAATTTGAATTGGCCAACTGATTTTTTTCTAAAAAACCAATGATTAATCCAATCAGAAGACATCCCACAATATTGGTTATAAAGGTGGCTAATGGAAATATAGCGGCGTAATATTTTTGAACAAAAAAGGTTGTCAAGTAGCGTAATACACTACCCAATGCACCACCAATTGCTACTAAAAAAACTGTTCTCAACATGAGTAAAAGATTTATACAAAAATGCACCTTTTTTTGTTATAATTCCTCATTAATTTTGCTTTTTTTAACCTGTTAGTGTGTAACAAATCAAAACATAATGTGTCATATTATCATCTAATAATTTAAAAAATGAATTTGTAATTCATACCTTTACCACAACAAACAATCATATATTATGAATAAAAAAATTATACTATTCTTTAGTTTATTTATTGCCATTACAAGTCAAGCGCAATTAAAAAAAATCACTTTGGAAGATGGCGTTTTACAACAAAACAAAAAATTTGGAGCAGATAAGTTAACTGGTTTTCAGTGGATTCCGAACACTAACAAATATGTTTATTACACAGATGTTTGGACCAAAATGATGTCTGCAACCACAACCGATTCTAAGACATCTGAATTAACAACCTTAGCCGATATCAATTCAGCTTTAGGAACTAAACTAAGAAATTTCTTTGGAGTAGAATGGATAGATGCAACTACCTTTTTAGTTTCAGAAAACGGTAAATATTATACATATTCTTTGGTATCAAAATCGGGAAAAAGTATTCATGAAGCACCAGAAACTGCCGAAAATCTAACTTTCGATAAAACAAAACAAAACTTAGCATTTACAGAAGGAAATAATTTATTTTTCCTCAATAAAAACAAAGAAAAAGTTACTGTAACAAATGAAAGTCACAAAGGAATTGTTTCGGGACAAACTATTTCTAGAAACGAATTTGGAATAAATGGCGGCATATTTTGGTCTCCAAAGTCTTCTTATTTAGCATTTTACCAAAAAGACGAGACAGAAGTTGCCGATTATCCATTATTAGATATTAATGAAACGCCAGGAAAATTGGTTTCTATAAAATATCCTATGATTGGTCAAAAATCGGAAAAACCTAGAGTTGGAATTTACAACCTATCAACTGGTAAAACTGTTTTTATCAAACCAAAAAACAATACCGACGATTATTTAACCAATCTTTCTTGGACACCAGACGAAAAATATATTTTGATTGCCGAATTAAACCGCGGTCAAAATGATATGTGTTTGAATGTTTATGATGCCTATTCGGGAGCATTTGTTAGAACAATTCTCAACGAAACTAGCGACAAATGGGTTGAACCAGAGCACGATGCTTTTTTCCCAAGTGACAAATCAAACAACTTCATCTGGCATAGTGAAAAAGAGGGTTTTCAAAATTTGTACTACTACTCTATCGATGGGAAATTGATTAAAAAATTGACCAATAACAAATTTCCAGCACGAGATATCATAGGTGCAAATCCAGCTGGAACCGAAATTTACTTTAAAGCAACAGGTCCAAATCCGACCAATATGTTAGTATACAAAGTTGATTTAAAAGGAAAACAAATCTTGATAACCAAAGATGAAGGCGTACATAATGTAGCGATATCGTCTGATTGCAATTGGATTTTTGATGAATTTTCCAATCACTC
>CAZLEU010000128.1:0-7592 GCA_964558625.1 uncultured Flavobacterium sp. | reverse complement strand
TAAACAACTTAGTTGTTATCATGATTTATTATTATGAAGATTTTATATAAATCAAAACTAACACCAACCACTCATAATAACCACAATTAAATCTTTCATAAAAAAAAAGATATAAACCAAACTATGAACTACTGTCTTTCTTTATTTTATTTTCTTTATTAAAAAAATAAAATACAACTATAATCATAAAAAAAACAGCAACAGATATATATTGATCTATTGGAACAAATGGCGGTGGTGGTGGACCATCACCATCATTTGGAAGCGGCGGTGGTGGCGGACCATTTTCACTTGCCTTTGCAAATAACATCCTGCTAGATAACAACAATTGAAATAGTAAAAAAGTCGATAACTTGTTAATTTTCTTTTTCATACAAAATATATTTGGGCATAATGGTTTTGCCAAAAATACATTGTTGCTTTTTTTTAAGCATATCGAAAATGTATGTGAATTATCGAAAATAAATATTATTATTTATGTTGACTATTTTCGAAAGAAAAAAACATTAAAATACGGAGTCAAAATCAAAATTTAAACTTCAATTGAGCAATATTTTTTTATGAATTATCGTTAGTTCTAGTAACTTTTAATATAATACTATTCCCATCAACAATAGGTGTTATTAAATATTTTTTATAACCCTGTCCAGAGGTATTTAAAACATTAAAAAAACCTGTTTGCTTATCTGTATAATGAGGAATCCAGGTTGAACCAATATTTTCAATCATCGTACTAGTTGAAATCCAACCATTGATAAAATTGAAATTTCCATTTTGTGCAATTTTAAATATTGATGCACCAGCATTAAATTGATTTACTTTGAATGAGTTAAATTCAAAACACAAACTTGCACCATCTATAGAACCTATTAAACTACTTTGTGGATTTAAATTCAAATCCATGTTCCCTGTTGGACCAAAAGCATATAAGGTTATATTGTCATTTGTCAAATTTTGAAATGTTACTTTCCTAGGATATAACTTTTTAACCAATTTTATATCTTTTGCAGATATATCTGTAGGCCTTTCTATTTCTGAGCAATCCGATTTTATTACATATAATGGAAATTGCATGTCTTGAAGATCAAATAATGCCTGTGAATTTCTTGCGTATGATGCGTACATCATTATAGATGTTGGATCAATAGGGTTGTCATCTACATAGTTTATTTGTTGTTCTGAGAGGTTTATTTTAACTTTCTCTATGATATCTTGAGGTTTATTAGCAAAAATATAGTCCCATGTTTTTTTGGGAAATGTTAGATAATTATTGCGTCCAACTCTTTGATGTTCATGAATAAGACCAATAAGATGCCCTAATTCATGTTTTATTGTAATCAAATCAGAATTTGATCTCAAACTTACAAATTTGATAGTGCTTACAACTCCTTCTGGTGCTAATGGAGGATTTATTTCATTTTTTAGAATATGTATGGTCTGAGAATCTTGCATTGAACTGACTTCTATTAAAAGTACTGCATTTGTCTTAGTAGTCCATTGATAAGCTGCTTGTCTTATTAAGTTTTTTTGTTCTTCACTAAAACTTGGGTCAATATAATATTTTATTAATCCATTATCCCACAAATTGATACTTGTAGTGGTTTTGGGAAGTACTGTGTCAATATCAATCGGTTCAGTCGTACTACAAGCTGTTACTACAGGAGTTTCAACTCCTTCACAACTTACATAAACTAAACTTAAACCTAAAGTGATAATTGTGGATAAGAAAATTTTTATTTGCTTTATTTTCTTTTTCATTGTTTGTTTTAATTTAAGGTTTATATATAAATTGTTTTCCATTAATTTTACATGGAATTAGAATCAATAACATGTGTTTATCTCTATATCAAAAATAACAGAACAGGTTATTAAATCTCTTAAGTTTATTTTACAAAAGTTGTTAGCCAACTATCCAAATGTTCAGGCATTTTTATTTTCTCCAAAATCTTTAATTCTTTATTAACCAAAACATAAGTTGGAGTGGCAAAAACATGATAATCTTTAATTGGTTGAGATTCCCATCCTTTCGTATCACAATAAGTAATAAAAGGAGCTTCTTTATAATAATTATTAAAAGTGGTTATATCAGTATCTATAGAGATATAGATAATCTCAAGGTCATAATTCTCCTTCCATTTTTGGTATTTCCCAACCAATGATGGGTAATCAGACTCACAATTGGGACACCAGCTAGCACCAAAAACAATTAGTTTGTACTTATTAGGTAATTCTCTAAGGGCTTTTCCATTTTTTACATTAAATATATTTGGTGCAGTTTTACCTTTTGCCAAATCCTTATACTGCATAAATAAATCCTTTTGCTTTTCTGATAATTGACAATTCGGTTTATTAAGCATTGTAAGCGCAATATGTTCTGATGCCTTTGTAATATCATATTTTTCTAAAAGGTTGAAACAGAACTCAGCAATTTCTCCTTGTTTAATTGGATGCTTTTCTAATGCTGTTAACCATGTCATATTGGCCACTATGCAGTGATCGTTAACAAGTTTAGCATCTTTATAGTTTTGCAATAACTGATAGTAACTGTTGAGTGTTTCCCCAACCAAACCACTCTTCCAGAATGCATCACTTGAAAAATCTAATTTCTTGAAATCCTCGGTGTGTTGTGCAATACGTTCAATTTCTTTATATCGTTCATGTGAAAGTTGCATGTCTTCAAGAAATTTTCTAATAGTTAGATACTGCTTAACAAAACTATCTTTAGGCAAAGAGTCAATAAAATTTTTCATTATTTGTTGTTGCATCATGATTTCTTGTTCCAACCATCTTTTTGAATTAGGTGATTTTTCATATAATGGTAATAGATATTTTAAACCTGACAATTTTTGCTCAACCTGCTGGTTACAAACAATACCTTTTGCAAACAAATCGTTTTCTTGTGTATTAGAAAGCTCTAAGGTGCTCAAATCCTTCAAATTGCTACATCGTATCACAATGTCCTCATGATTAAGCAACAAAATTATATTTGCATTATCTTTAATTTGCAAAAGAGCAGCCCCAACATAATCTTTTGGATAGTTGATAACAAAACTTCCGTTTACGTCAGTCATTGTTTTAGCGAGTTCTTTATTGGTCAAACCTTCATAAATACTCAAAATAATTTCCTCATTTTTGACGTTTGGAAAAACTCCCTTTACAGACTGAGAAACAACACTTTGAGCAATAAATGCTATAAAAAACAAACTTTTTTTCATGATGAATATGTTACAATACATTTTTATTTGAACTATTAGGCTATCCTAATTCAGGAATAATAAATACAGAAAATTGAGACTTCTTGTCTATTAATCATGTACTAAATCAAAAAAATGTTTTCTTATTTTTATGTTGTTAAGAAAATGCTACACATTAAAAGTGTGTTGAATACTTAACATAAAGCAATAAAGGTTTTCAAAAAATCAACACTCTTGAACAATAGCTATTTTATAGAAATTCTATTATCAAATTAACAATTATTGGTGTTCTCTACGTTAACATGATAAGAACTAAAATATATAGGCAAAATAGAATGAAATAGATATTACATATTGAAAACAAAAGCCTTATTAGAACAAATCTTACCCATCAAAAAAGATGAGTAAGATTTATATATTTCAATTATAAAGATGCCATACTGCAAAGAAAGAATTCAAAACATTAATTTATTATAATATAGGTAATTCCAGATACTCGATGCAATAATTATAGAACAGCAAATAATGAAATTTTAGACTTTTTAGATTAGTTGTCTGATTCTCAATGACAATACTAAGATTACTCAATTGTTACTGTTACTCTTCTAGATATATCCATAGTAATTTTGGAATTAGACATGAAAGATTTATCAACACCAGCTCCAACAACTTTCATACGAGATTGATCAATGCCACTAAAAATAAGTATTTTTCTAACATTTTGAGCTCTTCTTTGTGACAAAGCCTTATTCAATTCAATCCCTCCTCTAAAATCTGCATATCCAGTTAATATAACTTTAACATCTGGATATTTTCTAAGGAAATGAATAAGATTGGTAATACTGTTAGTAGAAATAGTATTAGGTTTTTCTTGATCTTTATCAAAAAAGATGTTTACAAAACCATTATCAAACAGCATTTTTTCTGCAATCTCTCTTGATGCAATGCTTTTAAAAGCTCCATTATCTAAAGTACTTACTTCAAATTTATCTGGAATTCCATCCTTATTTACATCAATGAATCTTCCATCAGAATCGACAACAGTAGCATGAGGTGTATCTTTTTGTAAATCTTTATAATCTGGTACACCATCATTATCTGAATCATTTATCATTTTTTCAATAGATGCAAATTTCTCTTTTAACTCATTTAATCCCTTGTTATCCTTTTCACTATTGCTAATAGTATTCAATATTTCTTTTTTTACAGTATCTTCATACCAATCAGCATGATTTTCATTAGATCCCATATAGAGAGTAATTCCTAATGAGGTAGTAAATACTAATCCTGAAAGATTATTAGAAGTATCAGAAAGTGAGCCATCCCAATTGTAATGTTGTCGCACATTGTTAATCGCACTAAAATCAGCCATAATTGCTAATGATTTAGAAATTTTGAACTGAGGAGTTAAACCAACAATAATACCTCCGTTATCTTCAGAAACGTTTTTATTAAAACCCATTTTGGGTGTCAATCTTGATACTTGAAAACCAGCATGACCAATCAATCCTATCTTATTAGTGAAAGATTGAAATTCAAGTATTTTACCAACATTAGCAATACCCTGAAAACCAATTCTATATTGTTGAACATTGAACGAAAAAGACCCGCTTCCAGATTGATTTTTAAATTTGTCATTAGCAAAATCCAATTTTAAGCCAAACTTTGGGCTAAGCATATAGCGCACCCCAAGATCATAGTGATTTGCTATATCAAAATTAAAATAAGTAGCAGGGTCAGAGGAGTAATAACCTGTTGCAAAAGGTTTTACAGCCTTGTTTTGCCCTATTGAAGCTTCAATAGACCATTTGTTAAAACCATTATCTTGACAAACAACTGGTTCAAAACATATCATACCAAAAAATATGAACAACTTTTTTTTCATTTTATTATTTTCGAAAAATTAATACTTGGTATTTATAAGTTTTTGAGTTACTATTACTCCAGAAGCAAGTTTTATTTTTGCTATGTAAGTTCCATTTGCATGATTGAAAGCAGATGAAAATATTTTAGTGCCAACTTTATCAAATGATGCTATTTTTCGACCTGCAATATCATAAACAGAAATTTGATCAATTGGATTGTTTGAAACCACTTTTAGTGTTTCATTAGCAAGATTGACAAAAACCGAATTTATATCGAATTCAGAATTTGCTAATGATTGATTTTGATAAACAACTTCAAAACGATTATTAAGACTTGTAGTATTAGAGTAAAAATTATAATTTCCATTGTTTAAATCATGATAAACAGCTAAATCTTTGTCATGCAAAAAAACAGAAATTGTATTATCAGTAAAGATTCCTTCTTTATCTTGAATACCTATTGAAAATTGTTCTAAATCTGTTGTAGATTTTGAAACTCCAATTGGAACAACATCTGTCACATTAAAAACTGGACGACTGTTTATTGCCAATTTTCTTCCATCTTCTTCAAAAACGCTATATAATTGAGCTGTACTAACAGAATTTCTACCAGCATCATACAACCTATCATACCCTAATGTAGCTTCAGGAATGTAAGCAATTAGAATTTGACTAAACACATTTGTATCGTTAGTTAAATTCAATTTAAAACGATTAACATTCTCTGGTAGCTGCTCGCTCATACGAAAGAAATTTGCTGTATTACTACCCGATAATCTCATACAATTAGTGAAATTTACATTTCCGTTTCCAAGTGCTTTAACCATAAACCCTTGCCCAGAATCAATCTTACCATCAACAGTAAAAGAACTTGGAGTTGTATTTACAGTTCCAGCCAAATTCCACACCGCATAATCGGATTGTGAATAATTACCCAATACTACAGATGTATTAGAAGTCCATAAGTAGATGGCACCATCGATAATAGCATTTTCTCTTAAAAATTTGGCAGCATCTATACTAGATGGGTAAGGATTTGCGAGAAGATTATAACTAGACCCACAATTAAGACAAGAAGGATTATATGCAACAGGTACGGTTATAGTACCATTATTAGCAGTACCTGAAAAAAACACGTTAATTTTATCCATATTTGTAGCATTCGTAAAAGGCGCTTGCTGTTTTACTCTTGCTGCAAAACCATTACCTGTAGTAATACTTGTCAAAGTTTGCCAAAGATTTCCAGGTGGCGGGCCAGATATGTATTTATATTTATAATCAAAAGCACCTGCCAATGTAGCAGTATGGGCTTTTGCCAAGTTTATTTGTGATAAAAAATTTCCACTAATAGGGGTTCCTAAATACACAAAATCATATCTTCTTTTATTCTCTGTAGTTTTGGTCAAATTTATCGTAGGAGCAGTTGCAGATGGGTTTCGCTGTACAAAGTTTGCCTTACTAGACATTACTATTTTTCCAGTACCAGTAGCCGATCCAACAACTTCAAGGTACTGTCCATCTGCTAATGTAACATCAGCATTAAGCACTAATGAATTACACTCAAGTGTACCTGTATACGGAGCATTTATAACAACTGGATCGGATAACGTTGGGCTGCTTGGCGTCCAAGATCCAGACCATGTTTTTGTAATTCCTGAACTGATAACAAGAGGAGCACAAGAATTTTTTAAACCAAAAGTAAAATAATTATAGGTTGATAAATCTACATCATTTGTGGAAGTTATAGAACCAGAAACCAATGATGAAGCACCACCTAAAACAGAAGTAATATCAATAGAAGAGGGTAATTCAACCCATTGAACACCATTCCAACCTACTATAGTAATGTTTGCAAGATTACTTATCAAATTACTAGTAAGTATTGAAACATCACTAGTGCCCCTCCAAGTTAAACTAATTTTTGCATTATTACCACTTATTCCTCTCACATTCCAATATTCTGCTGTTGAAACCGCATATAATGAAGAACCATAACCCGATCCAATTACTGATGGGTTTGCTCTATAATAAGCTGCTTCTATTCCATTAGTATTAACAGGATCAACTCCTACTGGCGCATATATTGCAGACTGTCCAACTGGCAACACAAAAAGATTAGTTGAATAGGTTCGTGCATATCCATCTAAATAATGATCTGCAGAAGCATTACTCCATGTAGCTGGCATTGCAAAACTCAAAACTCCAGGAGTTACAGTTCTTGATGTAATTGAAGTAGCAGGTGAGCTACCAAAACTAAAATCACCATTAGCAATATACATTGAAGTATTATCAGATATATACAAAGCATCATTATTTTTTACTTGAGCTACAACAAGAGAACAGTAGAAAAAGAATAAAAAAGATGCCAAATATTGAATCTTAATACCTTTAAATTTAGTAGCTTTTAAAGCAGTAGTATTACATTTCATAAAAAAAAAGTTTAATTAAAAGTCTCCTTATTTCTTCTGTAGAAGAAATAAAAAACAAACAATATCATAATAAAAATAACTACCAACATATTAGTGTCAATAGG
>CAZLEU010000127.1:0-7615 GCA_964558625.1 uncultured Flavobacterium sp. | reverse complement strand
CCATTTTTTGAGTTTTCCCATTATAAATTGGCTCAACGAAATACCTAATACCGTTATTCTTGACTTCATTAAAAATCGTCCCGTTTCGCCCGTTTTGGTCAAAAATCGTTTTAATATATCTTGTCGCATAATTGTAAATTTTTTAAATTAAACATGCATTACATTACTAGTAATTTGTGGAACAGATTCGAGTTGAACGAATACCTCTAGTTCTTCAGACTAGCGTGCACACCACATACACCACTGCTCCTTTTTTTTGTACAGGAAGAGACCCATTACATCACAAATCATTTTTGTCTGAGAAGCAAGATTCGAACTTGCGACCTCTCGCGTCCAAGGCGAGTAAACAACCACCGTTATCTTCCCAGTTTTATTTAAACACAAACTTCCTTGTCCCTCATCACTTCGAGTAATTTTAGGAAAATTGTGATTAGCTGTTTTGCTAAAACCACTCAAAGTGAAGATAGACTTATACTAAACACTAAAAAACTAAACACTAAAAACTAACAACTAAAAAAGCGGCTCATACGGGAATCGAACCCGTTTCTCCCGAGAGACAGTCGGGAAGGTTAGCCAGTAACCCCAATAAGCCTAGTTCCTTTCTAAAAAACTCTTGTAATTCCAGAAGGATTCGAACCTCCGACCCACTGCTTAAAAGGCAGTTGCTCTAACCAACTGAGCTATGAAATTGACTTGTGATTTTGTAAGGACTCGAACCTTCAATCTACTGCTTCGCAGGCAGTTACTATCTCCAATTGAGCAACAAAAACTTTTGCAATTCTGGAAGGATTCGAACCTTCAACCATCAGTTTAGAAAACTGGTGCTCTCTCCATTGAGCTACAGAATTAGTTTGCGATTTTGGTAGGATTTGAACCTACACCCTTTGGTTTAACAAACCACCGCTCTACCGTTGAGCTACAAAATCAGTAATTATTAGACATAAAAAAAGCACCTCATCAAAGGTGCTTCATATCATAACAACAGAATACTACTATTCCACTTGCCTGAATTTTTGCACCATCTTATCGTGAAACCCAAAGTCCACACTCGGAGTTCCATTAAGCAGTATATGTTGTAAGCGATTCTTCATTTTTTTTATTGTATAATGTACTTTCTAAAACTAAAAACTAATAACTAATAACTAATTTTCCGCTGCAAAGATAAAGTCAAAAAAAACTAACTTCCAAATTTATTTTAAGATTATTTTATTGATTTTCAACCACTTAAGCTTAAATAAAAACAATATTATCCCTGTCCGCAATATTGCAGATAACTTGATTAATGTCAAATGACTGTCTCTCATTTGGTTACTTTTCAAGGTTATATTTCGCTATTTTTATAATTCATTAAACATTTTTTTTTACTTTTTTTAATATTTCTTTTTCTTCAATCCTTTTTCACATCTCTTTTTCCTATTTAAAACAAAAAAAACGTCCCATTTTCATAGGACGTTTTTGTATTTATAGTTGAATTTAGCTAAAAAATCAATTCCTTTTTTCATAAAAACACATACAACGCCCAGACATTCCAACAGGATATAGCCCCATTAAACGATCTTGATTTAGAATAAATACCGATTTCATCTGTGTTTTTGTTTTTTATTTCGGTGGCAAATGTAGGAATTATTTTTAAACTTACAATAAACCTATAATCATGCTTCAAAATAATACAATTTAACTACAAAAAAATCTTATATTTTTTTATATTGAAATAGATACAATTAACAATTTTTTTCAGATATTTACTACTTATAAATCATCGAGAAAATTCAAGTCTATTCTAAATACATGAAGAAGCATCTTAAATATATTGACGGAACTTCAGATAAGTTCTGGCAAATTGAAGTTACAGATAATCAATTTACGGTTACTTATGGAAAAAATGGTACCTCTGGAGTATCACAAACCAAAACATTTGATAGTAATGAAGATTGCTTAAAAGCAGCAGAAAAACTATTGGCAGAAAAAATTAAAAAAGGATATTCAGAAAATGGTGAAGTTATAATAACTAATAAAGTTGATGCCAAAACAGCAAAGGTTTCCAATATAAAAGGAATATTGGAAGAATATGATGCGATAATTAATCAAAAAAACAGTGCATTGCTCCTCCCTTTTTTAGAGAAAAATGCAAAAGGAAACTTAGAAGCCATCCGCAAACATATCAAAAAAAATAAACGATATTGGATGACTTATGTTGACCTAACACTTGAACCTGGTTATAAAAAAACAAAAAATAATAACTGGAGTTGGGGAATGCGTGGTGATGAAACTATCAATGAAATCATTACACTAAGTGCCATAGCTACATTTGACAAAACAGATATTCTTTCATTTGAAGAAGCACTGGGAGTTATAGAAAAAGTAAAAGAACCTACTGTATTAGAAATTCTAAATTGGACAAAACCCAACTGGATTGAATTGTTCATTTTAGATAGATTTAGAAAAAATGAATGGCAAAATTTTGATTACAAAGTGCTTCGTTTTCTAGAAGAGAAGGGTTTTGTATCATTTAACCCTGAATTATTCGGATTATGTTTATCACGATTCAATAGTTGGCACGGCAAAACAAAACCAAGGGAATTTGTAGCGTTTTTAGCAAATGATGAAACAGCTTATAAAAGAGATATTCCTTTATTATATGATTATGAAACCAATATCCAGAATAGCACTTTTAGTGAAACACCAAATGCAAGTTATAGAGAATTTAATACTTGGAACTTGGCTTTTAATCAATTAATTTCTGAAAGTAAATTAGATAAAAAGACATTTATCGAAAATGCTATTCTGATTCAAACCAAAGAATGGAACAATAATCTAAAACTTTTTTTTAGGAAATTACTTGAAGATATAAATGTTACACCCGAAGACTTAATTCCGTTTCAAGAAAACATTTTTACCTTCTTCCACAACCCCAATCCTACTATTGCTAATTATGGTGCTGAATTGGTTAAGAAATTATATGACCATCCAAAATTTAAAACAAAATCATACTTAGAATGGTCTGAAGGTTTAATGATGCGAAATGATTGTAAGGCAGCAATTAAAACTTGCTTACTAATTTTAGAAAAGTTAAGTAAAGCCAATCCAAAATTAAACAAACCAATTGCTTCATTAATTGCAGATATTTATGTTATCTCGGATTTGAATATTCAAGAAAGAGCTACCAAGTTGCTTCTGAAAATAGGAAATGAAAAAGATAATGTTCTATCAGAAAAATTAGCTTCTTACGTTAGCTTCATGCAAGGAAGTATAAAAACAAGTTTAAGTAAATTCTTGAGCGAAGAAGATTTAATTGTTGACGAATCTTCACTAGAGCATTATCATTATAACAATCAAAAAGTGAAGGTTTTAGTTGAAGAAGTTGAAATTCCTAAAGATTGGAATGCTATTCTGTTTTCAATAGGACGTTTTATTACTTCTGATGATGTAATTGATTCTGAAATTTTAGTGAATGTATTTATTGCTCAAAGACATTTGTTTCCTTCGGATTATACCAATCAGCTTCAACCCTATTTAAAACAATTAGAAAAAAATTACTTTACTAGCATTCTAAAAAACTATGTTAAAAACCTATTAATCAACAAAATACCAAACATAGAATTTGTATATAAAATAAGTGATAAGGAATTAATTGCACTTAATACCCTTAAACTGATAAAACCACTTATTCAAAAAGCACTTCAAAAAAACAGTGAAGGCTCACAACTTCCGTTACTTTCTTTTCCAACTCACAAACCTTATTGGGTGGAACCTAAAACACTTTTGGAACGAATGATTCAATACCAAACTTCCAAAGAAACTATTGACACCGTTGATTTGAGTATTGCAATCAGCAGAATGCCTCGCGAAAATGTAGAAGAGGCAATTCCATTGTTAAGCAAACTTGATACAGAAATGAAAGAACTAATGTCTTATTGTTTAGGTGTTTCTAATGAACTTAAAATCAATTCGACATCTGTATTTTCTAAGTTATTTCAAAAAGTAGCTGGTCCCAATCAAGATTCCGAAAAAATAGCTTTATGGGCTGTAGCGGCAAGAACCTATTATCCAAATGAAACTTTTGAGGCATTTGAAAAAACTACTTTAAATGATATCCCTTTTGCTACAAGACCTTTTGCTCCTGTAATAAACTTTAAAGAAAAATGGAACGAATGGAAAAACTATCAAACCAAAGAGCTGGAACGATCACCGTCATGGATGGAATTGACCTATCAATTACCAGAAGAAAAAAACGTACCTCGAAATTTTATTTACAATCTGGATTTACATCCCAAAAAAGAAAAATATACATGGTATTCAGATTATGTGTTAAATACTGAAGATAACACCTACTATTGGAACAGTCTAATGCCACAAAATAACCAGCCTTTAGCGTATTTATTATTAAAAAACTGTAAAACGGCCGATGGCACCAATAATGAATTAAAAGGTTTTCTAACTATTACCAATATTCCAGGTTTCCAATTTGATACAACGTCGCTACTTGTGTTCGCATGTTGTTTCTTTCAAGAGAAAAAAGATATTCGTCTTTTAGCTTCTGAAATAATTATAAATCTTGTTGAAAAACAGAACATTGACATTACACTATTTTCTGAAAAAGTCGCTTATCTTGTTTCAAACAAATATGGCGTATTATTGCGATTAATAGATGGAATTATTGCCTTAAAAGATGTTTCTCCTTTACACAATTCGGCTTTATTTTTAATTTTGGATGGTATTTTCAAACAAATTGAATTAAAAGATAAATTGCCAACTAACTTTAAGAAATTAGTAGAAAATTATTTAGATATTATGGCTAAAACCAATCAAAAACCATCAGTAGAATCTATTCATTTCTTTGAAAAACACAAAGAAAACAATTCGTTAAAACCACTTATCAAACAACTTCTAATTTCATAAAAAATGAACGATTTACTATATAAATACCAAGGTGTTTCCACTATAAGTAAAACCAAAGGAATCAACAATTTGGTAATGGCGCATCAAACAGAAATAGAAGAAGTTAACACTATTCCATGCTTCTTTTGGGGAAGCTTAACCGAACCATACATAACGGCTAAATGTTGGAGTACTATTGCCAAAGTAGTTCGCTCAAGTTTTGGTCCAATTCCGCCAAGTTTGAGAGATCCAATCGTTTCGGCTGGAGCAGAACGAATGCGTTTTGAAGGTTTTTCATCCTGCAACGGAGTTTATGTTCGATTGGATATGAAACCCGAAGCTATAGATGGAGAATTCATTGCTTCTGGCACAACCAATGTCGATTTTAATGAACCTATGTTGAACGCTTTAAATGCCATTCAAAAAAACGAAAAAGTAACGTTAGCTGTTGGTCAACATGATGTTCAAGTTATTACTACCAAAGCCAAAGTGGTAGAAAAGAAAGTAACACTACCGCCACGTTGGATAAAAGGTTTAACAAGCGTTCAATTGTATTTAGCCGACATGGATAAAAAATTTGAGCTTACTAAAATTCAGTCCATTCAACTTTTTCAAAGTCTTCCAAAAGGAAATGTAAAAGGTGAATTTTATATTACCAAACGTGCTGGTAAATTCATGTTTTCAACATTACAAACTACTGATAGTGTTAGAATTGGAGGTGTTCATCGATTACGTTTATTAGAAGGAATCATACCTATAGTAGATAAAATCTATTTTTATGAATCATCCGACAAAGAAACCTGTGCTGCTGTTTGCGAATTTGGAAAAATGCAATTACTAATGGCGTTTTCACCTGACGCTTACCGAGGTTTTTCGGGCGAAGGAAAAGCGCTTGAAAACATGACCGAAAATCTTCCAATAGAATGGGTTTATGGATTGAATAGTTTACTTAAATCCAACGAATCATTTGATCCCACAATGCTTTCTATTGAAAATGACATCGATTTTGGAACAATGGAAAATCTAACCGCAAGTTTATCATCTATGGGATTATTAGGCTACGATATAGAAGAACGCAACCATTTTTACAGACGCTTACCTTTTAAAACCGAACGTATATTGAGTCTAAACCCAAGACTTAAAAATGCCAAAAAACTTATTGACAACGAAGACATTCAAATCATTACAAAAAGACATAACTACATCGAAGCTAATGTAAAAGGAACAGGTGTAACCCACAGAGTAATTCTAGATGGAGAAAACCAACATTGCACCTGCGATTGGTTTACAACCTACCAAGGCAAAAGAGGTATATGCAAACATATCTTAGGAGTGAAAATGATTTCTTAACCCAAAATCATATAACTCCCTCCACCGTCACTTCGAGTGTCCGCAGCGGCGGATACGAACAGTTGTTTTACAAAAATTGACCCGAGGCTTTGCCGAACTGAGCGAAGCTAATCGAGAACATTTCATGCCCTAATCACCTCCACAACCACCACAGCCCGAACAACCATCCCCGCCGCATCCTGAACAACCACTGTCTCCACTACAACTGCTATCAAAGCTTGAAGAATAATCATCAAAACTCCAACTACTACAACCAACTCCTCCATCTCCACTACTAGAGTTTACTTGATTGATTATGGATCCTAAGTCATCATCTATAAGACTTAACAATTCATGGTCAATAGCTACCAACAGAAATATATTACCCGAAATTTCTTTTATTAGCTCAATAACTTTTTGATTATCAATAGTACTAATGTCTGCAAGTTTATTCCCTTCATTTTGAATTTCTTCTTTTACTTCTCTTTTCAATTTCTTACCATAATCGGTAACATTATAGTTATAAAATAACTTTTGGAAGATATTTTGAGAAAAACATTTTTTCAAAGTCGGTGTTTTGTATATATCATCCTTATAACACAATAATGTTCTAGATTTTTGGTAAGCTATTTTTACCAAATTACTAAACAAAACTTCAATTGAATCATCTGCTACAAAAGAGGATAAAAACACCTTTTCGTGATTTTGAGAACTATAAGTTTCAAAGTTTTTTCCAATACCTACATATCTATAAACTCTTACTTTATCTTTAGAATGTGGTTGGCGCTCAACTTCATACGTTTTTAAAACCTGCTTGAATAACAAATCTATAAACGTTATCTTTAATAATTCTCTATGCGTTACCCCATCTTTGGTTAGTACTAATAATTCAGCAGGAGTTAGTTGCGATAAATACTTCATTTAAAACGGCTTTTTAATAATCCAATTTCGTTTAACATTTACTCTTTGAAATTCTATTTCAGAAAATCTAATCTCACTTGTTGGCCAAATATCTTTTGGGGCTTCTAACTCAAATACTTCCTGATACAAAGCCTTAGTCTTTTCATACCAATTATTAAATTTTGACTTTTCATTATTTCCGCCTTTAGTTGGACTGTGATGGATTTTTCTTTTAATAGTATTTTCACAGAAATCGACCCAATAAGATTGCGTATAAAGCAAATGCAAATGCCAAACCTGATCAACTTGGTCTGAAGGTGTAAGCGGATGATTGGATATAGTTAATAGAAAAATAAATTTTTTATATTCTAAAATGGCACGAACAGAATATTCTATAGACCAACCATTTTCTCTAGCAAGGCGATCTGTAAAATTAAATGAAGCTTCTGGTTCGTCTATTTCAAAACTTCTAATGTCATTCCAAAGTTGCAACTGTTTTTCGGTCATA
>CAZLEU010000126.1:0-7655 GCA_964558625.1 uncultured Flavobacterium sp. | reverse complement strand
GTCTATTTCAAAACTTCTAATGTCATTCCAAAGTTGCAACTGTTTTTCGGTCATATTTCTTCCGAATTTCTATTTATAATTGAATGCAAAATAACAACAACTTACATTCTATCCTACTATTATTTTGACATTAACTATAATAACCCATGAAAACCCAAACCTATATCCCACACCACCTTCACTTCGAGTGATTTTTGTAAAACTGCGATTAGCTGTTTTACAAAAATTGACCCGAGGCTTTTGCCGAACTGAGCGTAGCTAATCGAGAACCCATGAAAAACAAAACTTCTTTCCACACCACCGTCACTTCGAGTGTCCGCCGTGGCGGATGTATCGAGAACCAATGAAAAACCAAACCATCAATAATGACAAACACCTGTTACAAGAAGGATTAGCTGTAATTTTTTCGATCAAATAAATCTTTTATTTTTTCATTCTCAATTTTAGCTCGATTACTAATTTCTGTGTAAAGAACTTTAGTAGATGATTCTCTCTCTTTCGCTGCCATTCTATTTAAGCGACTTTTGTTAAGATGCTCTTCAAGTTTTTCTTCATCAAATTGTCTGGGAATATCTAAAGTGACTTCCTTTGGTAAAATTTTATTTGACAATTTAGACTCTATTGCACGAAGCTCAGAATAAACTAAATCATCAAAATCATCCCAATCTTCTACATCGTCTACGAACGTTTGTATTAAGTCATTTTCCTTTTCATTACTCAAGCGGGTTATCATATTTAGAACTTTATCAAGTTCGCTTTGATTTTTGATGAATTCATTATAATCAAAACCATATCGTTTGAATAGTTTTGGAATTTTTGATGCAGTTTTAGTGTCATCAATTTTTTCCATGTATGCAGATATTAAAGAATAAAAATTTTCAGTTATGTACTGTTTTGTTTTGGGCAAAATACGTTTGCTTTTTAGTACAAGGCTAAAACCTTTCTTAATCCACCATATTTTTTGCAAGTCTATATTTTGAATTAGGGAGAATAAAGGTTCGTCTATTGCAATGTCTTTACAAAATCGAATTAAAATTTCCATTTGATAACCAATAAATTTGAATTCCTTGTATGAATCTAAACTATCATACATTTCCTTTTGGATATTATCTTTTACGATTTCTTGGAGTTCCAACTCAAAAGAAAATTTCCCTTTCTCAACATCAAAAATCTCAAACTGTTCAAGATATATAGCTGATTTGATTATTGCTTTTTTTATGGAGTAATCTTCACTAATTAATTTTACAAGAAAGTCTGCTAAGCTTGGATTAATGAAGCTATATTGACGTATAGTTTTGTCTCCTTCGGCTAAGGTTGAAATGATAAAACCTTCTTGAAGATTCTTTATAGATTTACTAAACTGTTCTTCTGAGATTTCTTTATTATTAATTTTTTTTTCATGAATTAATCTTTGCTCGAATGCTTTACGTAAATCACTTTCCACTTGACCCCTTGGAAATGTGAACATGGTTTGCAATAAACATCTATCTAAATATTCTATTTGATTTAAATATGAATCCCTCCAAATTTCTTCAGGATGATTTAAATGTTTTTTTATAAATTCCTGAAATTCAAATTTAGAGAAATTTTTGATTCGTTTTTTATCAGTTATAAACTCAATCATTCTAGGACTATAGCTGGTATGCTTTATTATCCACATATAAAACTCATTTTCAATAATTGCTTTGAAAAATTTGTCTTCAAGATTTTGAAAAAAAAGATGATTGTAAAGTATTCTTGCTTTTTCAAGATTATTATACGAATCCAATTCTAAAACATATTTTCCAGTATCAATCCTTGAACGTTTTATTTTTTCAGACTTTTCCTTTGCCTGCTGGAAAATTACAGTTCTCGTAGATAGAATGAGAAATTTATTTTGCTCATGTTTTACTCTATCGACGAAATCGGCAATCTCACTTTCCTTTTGGCTACCAGACACAATTTCATAATACACTTCTCCTAAAAAATCGTCAAAATAGAAAACCTGTCTTTGTTTAGGATTTCTGTTCATCACATCTTCTGCCTCCCGGATGGTTCTGACAAGATAGATTTTATATTTAGCTTTTGCTTTATTGAATAGTAAAGCCTCCGCTAAAGTAGTTTTGCCTACTCCCGGTAATCCAGTAATAAGAAGCAATTTTTCTCTTGCTAGTATTTTATTTGCATCATCGAAATTTTTGGTTAGAACATAGAGAGGCAGCTTAATTTTTATTCTCTCTAGATAACTTTTTGTACGACCCTCAATAGCATTATTAAGAATGTCATTAAGTATCTCAATACTAGAAAACCAAAGTTTAAAATGTTGCTTTTCGATTTCCTTGTGTTTCCTCAAAAGTTTGTTCAAATCATTATTGCTAAATACGTCATTGGCAGACTTTATATATGGTTTAAAAATATCTACAATATCATCCTTTTCTTTGCTGGAGAGTTCTAGGGATGTAGCAATAATATATCTGTTTGGATTTATAGCTTTTACTTTTTTAAGTTCTTTAACTTTTAGATCACTTATCAATTTTTTGTTTCCTGATTTTAAGTAATGTTTTGCTTGAACAACAATTTCATTTTTATTTGTGTTTGAAGAATATCTTAAATCTATCCCACCATCTTTACCACCCTTGAAATTTTGTAAGTTTAATGAAAATTCTGTATTAAGTAAGTCCAAGACTAAAACTTCAAAATCTTTATCATTGATTGTAGAAAAAGTATATGTATTCATCGATGTATTTTTTAAGCTTTTTGTAATGATTCGCGGATTTAAGAAATTGAGGATTTGTAAGCTCAAAATTTTTGATTAAACACTGAAAATAAAATGTACAAAACAAGCTTTAAATTAAGCTCTAAAACCCCAATTTCTTAAAAACCGTTGTTATGCGTTCGCCATTTTTAATTCAGTTTTTCTTTGATAATATTATATAAATCTAAAAACTCATCATTTGTTCCATCAAACCAAGTTAGCCTTAAATCTTGAAAAGTTAAGTTGCAATAGTGGCGTTCCGCAACTTTGCCACCACCAAGCTGTCTTCTAATTACACTGTCTGGATAATCTTTGCAGAAATTTTTTGCGTGGTCAAAATCTAAATATGTAATTGTTGAATTCGGTACAAGTCTTTCAAGAGCAGAAGGATGTATATAATTTTCTAAAAGTCTCTTTTTTGTAACTGAAAAATCTACACCTAGCGTTAAACCATATGCAACAAGATTAACCTCATTTGGCGAAATTGAATCAACATTTTCTTTATCACTATCGAGGTAAATATAAAATGGTTTTTCAAGTTTTGTAAATAAATCTAAATTTACCCAATGTTTAACACCTCCGCAACCACCAATGGGTATTATGTTAATGTTTAACTCCTCAAATGTGTGTGTAATAAATCCAGCCTGTTTATATAGCACAGATTTATGATGCATTGCATTAACATCATCAATGCCTTCCACTAAAAACAAAAGTCTCGACGTCGAAAATAGTGGTGTAAATGTATTGTCAGGTTTTATGCCTAAATCAATTGCTAAATTTTTGTAATCTAAATCAGTTTGGTTTACAGTATAAATATTTTGAGGTTTAGATATATGAATTATATCTTCAATTTTAGTATTTCCAACTATTGTTGGGGAATGAGTTGAAGTTATTACTTGGTAACCACTATTTGTTAAGTTATTTAATTTTTCAAATAAATTATCCTGTGCTGATGGATGCAAGAAAGTCTCTGGTTCTTCAAAACCAAAAATTATTTGTTGTTCAGAATTTGCTCTTCCTGTTTCAGCTAAATATTCAAAATAAGACATCATCGTTATTCGTCTAAAACCATCACCTCTAGCACTTAATGGAATATCATTACCTGTTGAAGTGCTGACAAAAGAGGTGGAAATTAATTTACTCCAATCAAATTCAATTTTTGGTTCTACTTTTTCAGTTGATTTCACTACATCATTTATTTTATCAGTTACTCTTTGTAAAACATCACCAAGTTGTTGTTTTATTTCATTTTCCATGTCTTCAGTATCAATACCAGCTTTTATTAAATTGAAAGCCATATCTTTAAAATATTTTTGGATTGTTGTATCAGTATCTGATAATGAAGAATCAGCTTTAAAATATTGAAAGTCTGGAAGTGTTTTTTTTATTGAATCAGCAATTGCTTTTAATTTAGTTGTTCCACTAGTAGGTATATCCTCAAAATCATATGTAAAAGCAATATTATTTTGTAGATTATATTGTCTTAGTTTATCTCTTTTTTCAACATTGTTAAATACATCTCCATTTCCTTTAGCTGTGTCAATTCCATTTGCACCACATAGAGCAATTAATTGTGCTTCTGTTTTTAAAATAAAATCATTATTTCCGTTATATATTTTTCTAACAAATGAAGTTTTCGCTTTAGAAACATTTGTATCCGTAACATTCCAAACTTTTTTCCAAACTAGTAAATTATCTTCATTCACTAACTCTTCCGACTCAATAGTCGTTAATATCTCTTCACCAATTAAATACTGATTATTTAAACAATCAAAAAACATTTCTACAATAATTTGATTGTCTTGTGATAGAACATTAAAATCATTTCTTGTTAATGTTGCATCATTTAATGCTGCGTCCAATGCTTTTAATATTGTTGATTTTCCTGCATCATTTTGTCCAACAATACAATTAAATAAATTAAAATCTACTGTAATTGTTCCATTAATTCCACGAAAATTTGTAATGTTAACTCTTTTTAAAATCATTATGGTTGTTGTTTAGTTGAGTGTTGTAATATGGTGACGCATAACTCGCTTATATGACAATTTTACCAGACTTATAAAGCACTTCTCATTAAATATCTGAAGACATATAACCTTATTTATTGCTAAAATAATAAATTTTTTATTACAAATCATCAAACAAATTTTTTATTTAAAAAAGCATATCTATAAATGCACATCTTAAAAACTCATGAACTATAAATACAATTTATAACTTGTACAACATTTTATTCTACTGAAACTATAACCACCACTTTACTCCTATCCTCAACTACAGGCACATAACCATCTACGTCTTGTACATAAAACTCCACCACCAAAATAGTCAGCAAAAAACCCACACCTTGCTCAATAGTAGGTAACGGTAACACAACCCTATTAGGCAACGTCAATTTACTAAAAAAAACACTTCTCCCCTTCACACAAAACACTAGCAGCAGTGTCAAAATCAAATAACAACCGTAAAACCATAAAACCAACACTCGTTGCACCCTCGGGTATTTCTATTCCTTGCGTTGCGAGTTGCAATTGCTCATCTGCAATGGTATAGTCTAAAAAACACCTCGTTTCGGGGTTAAAATCATACCCAATTAACTCATGTTGCGCTTCGGTCGTCTCCATTGCCCTAGCCAAAGTACGGTCACCTCTAGCCGAAACCGTATCATACACCAACAATTGACGCATTTTTTTGGTCAACGCATTCACCACTGCCAAATTGTTCTTTTTGGGCAAATAACCGTTCAAAGCCAATCGGAGTTGCTTACACATAGCCGAAACCCTCCCAAACTCAGATGCATTCTGCCGACTCAAAGCATACTTAGGAGCAATCTTTAATTCCGAAGAAGTAAACCCGCTTATAGTTCGAATAACTAGTTTATCGTTCAATGGATAAAGCACATAATTGGCTATACGCTTCGGGTACCTTCCATATACTGTTACTATTGCCATAATCTAAACATCTTTATTCTTTGCATACTTTGTTCGGGTTTTGTTCTCGTTTTGTTCGTAGTTGTGGTACCCTAAAAAGATAGTAATACCACAATTTTTTTTCAAAAGTGTACCCTTTTGCGAACAAGATACAAACAAAAGACGACCAAAATAAAAGTACTACAAGATTAAATTTTTACTTGAGGTAACTTTGTATAAATATTCGTAAAAATTTGTGTCTAGCTAATTGAAAATAGTCTTTTATATTAAAAAGTCGGAAACCAAACGCTGCTTAAATCGATCTAAGGTTTTTAAATCTACATCTATCTCATCATTCGAAATGTCAAAAGGGTCATCCAAACCAACTATCAATAAGTACAAATAGCAAAACAAAAATGTAATAGAAAAAGTAACGAAGTAATCGGCTGCCGTAGTTTTAAATTTGGTTATCAATAACAACGCCATCACAATAAACAAAATGCTTTGTAACAATGTATAAGCGGGTTTGATAAAGTTATTCCTCGAAATAGAATACGCACGGGTCAATTGTTTACGCATCGCATTTGTGTTCTCCTGAATCCCTTTTATCGCTTCTTTGTCAACTCCTCGTTCTGCAAAATAATAGGCAATCTCATTCGATTGACGAATTAAGGGAAATATCACATTGGAATCTTTTTCTTTAGAGTAAATCCACGAAATAATACCGTCGGTTATAAAAAGCAATTCTTCACGAAGAAAAGCACTATTGAGTTCTTCTTTGCATAAATCGGTTGTACCTGTTCTCGGAGCTTTGAAAGCCAAATAGATCCAATCTTTAATCGCTTCAAGATTCGCCGCAACTTCACCAGGTATCTTTTCGCTTTCTTTAAAATCAGACATCGTAGCCGCCAATAACAATCCAAATACAAAAAAAGCACCCGTAAAAACAATTGTGATATCGGAAAACTCAATGAGATCATGAAAGTCTTGTCCATAAAAAGAAAGGTGTTTAAAAACAAAGTTCTTAATAACAAGCACTGCAACACCCGCAATAATTGATTTTAATATGATCGCTCTTTTGGTAATAAATCGCATACTGACTATTTTTTTTGCAAACATAGTAAAAAGTTAGGAGTTGAAAGTTTCGAGGTTTGTGTATCGAGAACCTCTGAAAACAGATTTATTGCTTCTAAGTTCTCGATACATTTTATAAAAAGCTAACGCATTTTATAAAATACTCGAACTGACGTTGTGTGCTATAAAAACCAAACCCCTATACTACACCACCGTCACTTCATATTTCGCACCTCAAACAAAAAAAATACTATGCGTGCATAAAATTTAACATAAATACTATGCGTGCATAATAAATTATTTATATATTTGGGCCATCAACTAAATCGATTTCGGTATCATAATGAAAGAAAAGACAATAGATTATACACTTCGCGCAACATGGCAAGCTGTTTCGAGAATGTATAATGAAGAAGCTTCCAAATTTGAAGGCTCCATGGCAATAGGATTTGCTTTACTAAGTATAGACAAAGAAGAAGGAACGCCATCATCATATATAAGCAACCGCATGGGAATGGAAGCCACATCGCTTACTAGAACCCTTAGAACTCTTGAAGAAAAAGGATTAATAATAAGAAAGAAAAACCCTGATGACGGAAGAGGCGTTTTGATATACCTTACCGATTTAGGAAAACAAATGCGTGAACAATCAAAAGTTACGGTATTAAAATTCAACGAAGTAGTAAAACAACATATTACAGAAGAAAAATTAAAACATTTTATGGAAGTCGCCGATGTAATAAATGATTTGATAACGGAGAAGAAGATATTTTAGAAAGTTGTAAGTTCTAAGTTGTGAGTTATAAGTCTTACAACATAAACTTACAACATATAACTCAAAACATATAACAAAAAATGAAACGAACAATCAAAAAAGTGGCAGTCGTAGGTTCTGGAATCATGGGATCGGGAATTGCTTGTCATTTTGCTAACAT
>CAZLEU010000125.1:0-7809 GCA_964558625.1 uncultured Flavobacterium sp. | reverse complement strand
ATAAAAATATCCAACGTAATTGGGAATTACAATTTGTTGGTCATGATAATGAAAAACAGTTACAAAAGTATTTATTTGAAAATGATAACTTTGTCAAGTTAATTCATGTTGATTTAGCAAAAGAAATTTATCGTGATTTTAAAAAAATGGATTCTGTTTACTACTCGCACCCAATTAGTATGTTATTAACATTATCTTTGTTTTCTAAGCTTCAAAAATTGTGAAACATAAAATTGCCATTTATTCTGGAGAAATTCCTTCAACCACGTTTATAGAACGACTAATAATTGGCCTTAGTCAGAAGAATTATGATATTTACATTTTTGGTTTTCAAAAAAAGAAAGTAAAGTATAGTAATTCAATAAAACTAATTTCATATTCTGATAAGCTTTCAAAAATATATTTGTTATGCAAATACCAAATCTTATTGAGTTTATTTTTTAGAAAAGAAAAAAGAAGATTAGATGAGATTATCAAAACGAAAAAAGGAAACTTAATTAGTAAATTAAAATTTTACCCAGTACTCTACCATAGACCAGATATTTTTCATTTGCAATGGGCAAAAGGTGTGGAAGAATGGATATGGGTTAAAGAATTTGGAATTAAGTATATTGTTAGTCTTAGAGGAACGCATGTATCTATTAGTCCATATGCTAACAATGATTTAAAAGAAAAATACAAACAAAATTTTCCTTCAGTCGATTTTTTTCATGCAGTTTCTAATACTATGGCACGTGAAATACTGCAGTATGGTGTTGATGCATCAAGGATTAAAGTTATTTATAGTGGGCTTGATTTTAATTTTATAAAATATAACTCCAAAAGCATTAGTAACAAACCTTACAAAATTCTTTCAATTGGCCGTGAACATTGGGTGAAAGGATATAATTATGCCATTGATACTTGTAAAATATTATCAGATAATAACTTTGATTATAAATACAAAATAATAGGTATAGAAAATTCTGAAGATTTACTATTTCAAAGAAATCAATTACAGCTAAATGATAATGTAATTTTTGAAAATAAAATTTCATTTGATGCATTAAAAAATGAAATTTTTAAAGCAGATATATTAGTATTACCCAGTGTGGAAGAAGGAATAGCTAACGTGGTATTGGAGGCAATGGCAGTTGGCACACTAGTAATAACAACAGATTGTGGAGGTATGAAAGAATTGATTGTTGATGGAGTAAATGGTTTTATTGTGCCTATGCGAAACCCAACTCAAATGGCTAACTGTATTCTAAAATGTTTTCATTTATCAATTGAAAAATATAATGAAATAACTCTTAACGCAAGAAAAACAGTAGAAGCAAGTCACCATATAGAAAAAATGGTTGATGGTTTTAATCAAATGTATAACTTCATTTTATGCGAATAGGAATAGTTTTACCAACAATACCTGCCTATTCAGAAACCTTTTTTAACAACAAAATAAGAGGGCTAGAATCCTGTGGCTATGAAGTAACCTTATTTGTAAATAATTCAAAACTTGACAACAGTAACTTCAAGTCGATACAGGCTGCTCCAGATTTTTCTAGAAATACGATTAAAACTATTTTTCTTGGTCTTTTTTGTTTTTTCAAATTGCTTTTATTTCACTATCCTGTCTTCAAGAGATTTTATAAGTTAGAAAAAACCGACTCAATTTCGGTTCTTCAAGTTATAAAAAGAGGTGTTTCAAGCTATCATATCCTTACAAACAAATTAGATTGGTTGCATTTTGGTTTTGGAACTATGGCTATTGGAAAAGAAAATGTTGCTGCCGCAATTGGAGCAAAAATGGCGGTTAGTTTTAGGGGTTTCGACCACTATGTATACCCATTAAAAAATAAAGATTGTTATCGTTTATTATTTTCAAAAAAGGTCAAATATCATGTATTGTCCGATGGAATGAAAAATGATTTAATTAATCAAAACATTGATGAAGAATATATTGTAAAAATAACTCCAGCGATTGATTCTCAGTTTTTTTCGATGAAATGGCAAGAATTTAAAACTATTCACTTTATATCGGTTGCTAGATTGCACTGGGTGAAAGGTTTGGATTACACACTTGAAGCATTGTCCGTTCTAGATAAAAGTGGAATTGATTTTCATTATTCGATAATAGGAGAGGGCATCGAAAAAGAAAGATTAGTCTTTTTGTCACACCAATTAGGACTAGAAAAAAAGGTAACCTTTTGTGGTAAACTTAATCAGAATCAAATTAAGAAGATGTTGGATGAAGCTATGTATTATATTCAGTATAGTTTGCAAGAAGGCTTTTGTAATGCCGTATTAGAAGCGCAAGCTATGGGTAAAATATGTATAGTTAGCGATGCAGATGGATTGGTGGAAAATGTTATTAATGAAGAAACAGGATTTGTGGTTAAGAAAAGAGACTCAAAAGCGTTAGCAGAAAAAATAACTAAAGTCCTTAACTTGCCGATAGATAAAAAGCAAGAAGTAGCAAAAAATGCCAACCAAAGAGTTGTCAATACGTTTTCATTAGAAAAGCAAATTGCAGAGTTTGTAGAATTTTATAATAATTAATCTTGAATATTTACATACCTAACATAGATTTTAAAAATACCAATCCAAAAGATTTGTTTCTCTTGATAAGACCATTTTATTCTGTTAATGGATGGAATAACGATAGTAAACAAGATTGGGAATTAACAGAAAATGTAAATTACATCGAAAATATTGAATTTGCAACACATGTATTGTTGCCATTGCCAATAAATAGGTATTTTGAAGATGAAGAAGGAAAGCAATTTCTTTATGACTTAAACAAACAATGCCAAAAATTAAAAATTAAAGCTTTTGGAATAATTTATAGAGATTTCGGGATAGCTTTTCCTTTTCATTCCAATATAATCTATTACAGAATGAGCGGTTTTAAATACCAACTTGCCAAAAATAATTATGGATTTCCAGTTGCTATTTCTGATCATTTTGAAAGATTATACAAACAAAAAGAAATTTTTGCAACTACCAAAAAAGACAAACCAGTAATAGGTTTTTGTGGCCATGCTTCAAAATCTTTGAAGAAAAGAATAAAGGAAAACTTAGTCATGATTAATGAAAATGTAAAAAGATTTTTCAGTAATCCCTTAAGACATGATTACGAACCATTATTTGCTTCTGCATATCAAAGAATTTTAATACTTCAAAAATTTTTACAATCCAGTTCCATTACAACTAATTTTATTTTACGAAAAGATTATAGAGCAGGGGCAATATCTTTAAGCGAAAGAGAAAAAACCACGCTTGAGTATTACAACAATATTTTTGAGTCTGACTATATTTTTTGCATGCGAGGAACAGGAAACTTTTCCGTAAGGTTTTATGAAACATTAATGATGGGAAAAATACCTATATTTGTTAATACAGATTGTCTATTACCTTTTGAAGAAAATATAAAATGGAAAGATCATGTTGTATGGATTGAATGGGAAGAAAGAGATAATATTGTTCAAATTGTTACAGATTTTCATTCAAAATTGTCAAATGAACAATTTATTGATTTGCAATTAAAAAATAGAAAGTTATGGAAAGAGACACTTTCTGTTAAGGGTATGTTGCTAATTATTTCAAAAATAAATTAATGCATCAAAGAGTATATTTACCAAATTTGAATACAGTAAGAGCTCTTGCAGCACTTATGGTTATCGTTTCTCATATTGAGAGAAAAATGGGAATCTTTAATTTACCAATTACTATTCCTCTAACAAAACTAGGAAGCATTGGTGTTACATTATTTTTTTCACTAAGTGGTTTTTTGATTACCTATCTATTATTACTAGAAAAAGAAAAATTCAGTATAATAAAAGTTAAAGACTTTTATATAAGGAGATTTTTAAGAATTTGGCCATTATATTTTCTGGTTTTACTATTCGTATATTGGATAATTCCATTTATTTTACCAGATTATTATAATTCAGAAATAGAAAGGTTTGGTGCAAAGAGTATCATTTTAAATATTTTGTTTCTAACAAATCTTACTATAGTTTTAAAACTCACACCATTAATTATTTCAGTCATATGGTCAATTGGTATTGAAGAGCAGTTTTATCTTTTTTGGCCTTGGGTGGTAAAATCTAAAAATAGAATTAGATGGATAATTTTCATTATACTACTAATGCCAGTTTTAAAAATACTTTGCCTCATACTCTCTGGACATTCACCTTATTACAGAGTTATATATGAGATACTCAGTCACACAAGATTTGATAGTATGGCTATGGGAGGACTTTTCGGAATTTTAGCATTTAAAAAAAGTTTGAATATATTCAAATTTAAAATAAATGATTATTTTTTTATGAGTAAAAAAGTTCAGCTAGTACTTTATTTAACAACACTAACATTATTACTATTATCTTTCAAAAGCAGCGCGGCATTTAATTTGTATAACTATCAAATCCTTCCAATTTTATTTTCTGCAATACTACTCAATCTAATCAATGGAGATACATCAATAATAAACCTTGAAAATAAAGTAACAAACTATTTAGGCAAAATTTCATATAGTTTGTATTTATTACATATAATTGTTTTTTATTTTATATTTCCAATTCTTAAAGAATTGTTTAGAGGAGTAAATAGTTATATAACTGTTTTCTCAATCTATACAATAGCAGTGTTTGCTTCAATTTTATTTGCAAGTTTAAGTTATGAATTAATAGAAAAAAGATTTCTAAAGTATAAAAAACATTTTTCACAAGTTAAAACATAAATGATTTTTAAATTTTTAAAATATTTAAAACCCATCTGGTATTTCAATCTTAAGCCATCTGTAGATTATTGTTACTTTCCTAGTCAAGAAAAGCTGCTTTCTATGGGAATTGACATTAATCCAGATAAGAATTATTGCAGTCAAGAGGCGAGGCTACATGATTTGGCATGGACTGCTTTCCAGTGTGGCTATATAAATAAAACCAAAGAAAATGGAATCAATATTTGGTCGCAATGTACAATTCCTATAGTTGATGAATACCGTTTTTTAAATAAAAACTTTAATAAAGCATGGGTTTTTTATGTGTTGATAATTAGATTGGTAACATTTAGAAACCCTATAGTTGAAATTGCCAGTTTTAGTAAAACATTCAAAGTAAAAAGAGTCGATTTTTTCGAGAAAAAGTTAACATACCATGATTATGAAGGATTTCAAAGTAACTTGTTAAAATCGAATCCATTTATTTCTGTTATAATCCCAACATTAAATAGATATGAATACCTTAGAGATGTTTTAAAAGATTTAGAAAACCAAACATATAAAAATTTTGAAGTTATCATTGTAGATCAAACAGACGATTATAAAAAAGAATTCTATCAAGGTTGGTCGTTAGATCTAAAATTCTGGTTTCAAGAAGAAAAAGCACTTTGGAAAGCAAGAAATACGGCAATTAAATCTTCAAAATCCAATTATGTTTTATTATATGATGACGATTCTTTGGTAGAAAATGACTGGATTGAGGAACACATTAAATGTTTAGATTTTTTTGATGCAGATATATCATCAGGTGTCTCAATAAGTAAAGTAGGAGATGTAGTACCTAAACATTATAACTATTTTAGATATTCTGACCAGCTCGATACAGGTAATGTGTTATTGAAAAAAGAAATCTTTGAAAAGATAGGGTATTTTGATTTAAAATTTGAAAAACAAAGAATGGGTGATGGTGAATATGGTATGAGAGCTTACTTAAATGGTTATAAGAACATTTCAAATTATAAGGCCAAGAGAGTCCATTTGAAAGTTGAACAAGGTGGCTTAAGGCAAATGGGTAGTTGGGATGGATGGAGACCTAAAAAGATTTTTGGACCTAGACCAGTACCAAGTGTGTTATATTTTTCAAGAAAATATTTTGGCACTAAAGCATCAATTTATTATATAATGCATTCAATTTTGCCTTCATTTGTTCCGTATAAATTTAAAAAAAGCAAAATATTGAAAGTGATTTCATTTGTTTTGATACCTTTTTTGTTACCACTGGTTTTAATACAAATTTCAAAATCATGGAATTTAGCCACAATTAAAATTAATGAGTAAATAGTCCAATTTATCAGTGATTTTAAAATTATGAATGTATAAAAAGAGTATCATTTAGGTTGTTAAATGGAAAAAGATAAATTAAAAATACTCCAAGTTATAGACACTTTGAACGTAGGAGGTGGAGAAGTTGTCTTTACTGATCTTTGCACTATTTTATTTAAAAATAAAATTGATGTAACAGTCCTTTTTTTACATAAAATAGGACCATTAAAAGATAGACTTCCTTTAAATATTCCAATAATTGAACTAGAGAGAGAAAAGAAGTGGAGTATCGTAAAAATGCATCAATGTGCGCTTGTAATGAAGAAATTTGATGTAATACACTGCCATTTTAGACATGTTTACAGATATGTACAATTGGTAAACATTATATTTCAATTAAAATTAAAAATCATTTTTCATGATCATTATGGATCAATCGATATTGATAAAAAAGTTCCAAATTTTTTTGGCTCAATTTTAAAACCAAAATATTACATAGGAGTAAGTAAATCATTAACAGATTGGGCAATTAATGTTTTAAATGTCAAAAAGGGAAATGTTTTTTTACTCGAGAATATTATAATTAAAAATAATAATTATAAACCTTATGAAAAAGGTTTGTTTGACATGATTTTGGTCTCAAATATAAAACCAATTAAAAATAACTTTTTTGCGGCACAATTAATGGATTATCTTGATGAGAGATTACTACTAGTAGGAGAAAATCATCAAGACGAATATTATAAAAAAATAATCAACAAATCGAAACAAAATCCTAGATTAAGTATCGATACAGAAATTTTGTCTGTTCAAGAAATACTACCCAACTTTAAGCTGGGATTGCATACATCAAAATCTGAATCAGGTCCTTTGGTTTTAATTGAGTATCTTTGTCATGGCTTACCTTTTTTGGCATATGAAACGGGTGAAGTTGCTCTCAAATTAAAGGAGTATTTTCCACAATATTTTATAGATAATTTTGATATAAAATCATGGCTTCATAGGATTGAAATTTTATTAGCTGAAGAACCAGATACAGAAAAAATGAAATATGTTTTTGACAAGTACTATGGTGAAAATCAATATCTAGAAAAAGTAAAATCGATATATAAATGTATAAAAAATTATTAATTGTATCTGATACAGCTGTTTATTCTAAAGAGGGTAAATTTTTTGCTTTTGGGCCTGTTGTTGATGAGTTAAATAGTTTTAAGCACTTTTTTGAAAAGATAGTATGGATTGGTTATGAAAGAAACGATAAATACGATGATTTATCAATGAAAGAAATAACGTCCTCAAATGTAGAAGTCATTTTTTTAAAAAGCATTGGTGGTAGAAATCTTCTATCATTTATTGAGATACTTTTTTATTATCCCATAATGTTTTTTATAATCCTCAATCAAGTTTTTTCTGCTCAAGTAATACATACTCGTGCACCATCTCATCCAGCATTTATAGCTTTAATTATTTCCTTTTTTTATAAAAAAAAAATATGGTGGAATAAGTTTGCAGGAAGTTGGCAAAAGTCTACCTTACCCTTCTTTTACAAAGTTCAAAGAAGTTTTTTAATCAAAGCCAAACATACTAAAGTTACAATAAACGGATATTGGAAAGACCAACCCAAGCATTGTATTTCTTTTGAAAATCCTTGTTTAAATGATGATGATATAAGCAATGGAATTCAAGTTTATAATCAAAAATCGTTTAACAATGGCTTTGTTCTGTGTTTTGTAGGAAGATTAGATGAACAAAAAGGAGTAGGAACTATAATAAAATCTCTAAAA
>CAZLEU010000124.1:0-7827 GCA_964558625.1 uncultured Flavobacterium sp. | reverse complement strand
TATGAAAAAAGCATTGAAACCAAAGAGCAATAAAAAGTAAATGATGTATAATTATACAATATACAATTTATCAGATGAAACACTACGAAGATAATTTTGCACATATAAACCTACCAAGTTTAGACTTGCAACCTAATTATGTTTTTACTGATTTACCACAATTTCAACATCCTGAAATGCTGAATTGCGTGGCTAAATTGTTAGACAATCACATCAAAGAAGGTCGTGGAACTACTATTTGCATTCGAACTTTTGAAGAAACATGGACCTATCAAGATTTGTATGATAAAGCCAATCAAATCGCCCATGTATTGGTAGACGATTTAGGATTAAAATCGGGGAACCGTGTATTAATTCGTTCTGCCAATAATCCTATGATGGTGGCTTGTTGGTTTGCTGTTTTAAAAGCCGGTGGAATTGTTGTCGCAACCATGCCTTTATTACGCGCTAAAGAATTAACCACAATAATTGATTGTGCCGAGATTTCTCATGCCTTTTGCGATAAAGAGTTGGAAGAAGAAATGCATTTGGTAAAATCCAATTATCTAAAAAAGACGTGTTTTTATGGTCATTCACAATTAGAAGAATTGATGACCTCCAAACCAAAAACCTTTGATAATTATCATTCTAAATCCGATTCGGTTGCTTTAATTGGATTTACTTCTGGCACAACAGGCTTGCCTAAAATGACAGCTCATTACCATAAAGATATTTTGAATATTTGCGAATGTTTTCCACAATATTCTTTGCAACCTACACAAAATGATATTTTTACAGGAAGCCCACCACTTGGTTTCACCTTTGGCTTAGGTGGTTTGGTTTTATTTCCAATGTATTTTGGTGCCTCAACTTTTTTAATTGAAAAACCAAGCCCTGATTTACTTTTAAAAGCCATCCAAGATCATAAAATTACAATATGTTTTACTGCTCCAACTGCTTGGAGAATCATTACAACTAAAGTAAAGGAGTTTGATATATCAAGCCTGCGCAAATGTGTTTCGGCTGGCGAAACCTTACCCTTAAAGGTTTGGCAAGATTGGTATGATGCAACAGGTTTAAAAATCATTGACGGAATTGGAGCTACAGAAATGCTTCATATTTTCATCTCCTCTAACGAGAAAAACATGAAACCTGGAGCAACCGGATTAGCAATCACAGGTTATGAAGCCAAAATCATTGATGCAAAAGGAAACGAATTACCTAAAAATGAAGCAGGTAGATTAGCCGTTAGAGGAATTACAGGTTGCAAATACTTGAACAGAGAAGACAAACAAAAGGAATACGTCGAAAAAGGTTGGAATATTACGGGCGATATTTTTCGTCAAGATGAAGACGGCTATTTTTGGTTTGTGGCTCGAGGCGACGATATGATTATTTCATCAGGATATAATATCGCAGCTATTGAAGTAGAGAGTGTACTCTTAACGCACGAAGATATTCTAGAATGTGCAGTTGTCGGAGTGCCCGATGAAGAACGTGGCATGTTGGTATGTGCTCATATTGTTTTAAAAGATTCGTCTAAAGCAACAGATGCAATGAAAAACCGTATTCAGCATTGGTTCAAAGAAGTAGCTGCTCCGTATAAATACCCTAGAGTAATCTACTTTATTGAGAGTTTACCAAAAACAGAAACGGGTAAAATCCAACGATTTAAACTGAAATAGCATGCAAAGAAGAAAATTTATAAAGGACACTTTAACAGGATTACCTATCCTACTTCTAACACCAACTATTTTAGCTAGCTCGTGTAATAATGACATTGACAATGAACCAAATGGTAAAACAGTAATTATAATTGGCGCAGGAATTTCGGGTTTAATTGCAGCCAAAAAGCTAAAAGAGAATGGTTTTAGCGTTATTGTTCTAGAAGCTCAAGACAAAGTTGGAGGACGATTGAGAACCAATAGAAGTTTAGGTGTCGGTTTTGATGAAGGCGCAAGTTGGATTCACGGAACTGATGGAAATCCAATTACCTCATTAGCGCAACAAGCTGGAATGAACACTTTTGAAACTATTGACGAAAGTCGAAAATCGTATGATATTGGAGGCACATTACGAACTACCACAACTTATGATAATGCAGAAGATGAGCTTTATGAAATCCTCAATTCCATGATGAGTAATGGAAATCAAACACAAAGCTTTCAAACGGTATTCAACAATTTATATCCAACTAAAGCTAATGATCGTCTTTGGAAATTCTTGCTTTCTACTTATGTAACTTTTGATTGCGGCGATTTAGACAAACTTTCATCATTACTATACAACGAAGGGGAAGAGTTTGGAGGAGCAGAAAAAATTGCGACTAATGGATATGATACTATTCCTAATTATTTAGTAAATGGATTAAATATCCAACTAAATCAAAGAGTTTCTATCGTTGATTATTCTGATACTAAAGTAAAAATCACACATAACGGAATAATCTCTGAATCAGATTATGTACTTGTTACTGTTCCATTAGGAGTATTAAAAAACAATACTATTCAATTTGTCCCAAGTCTTCCATCTGCAAAGCAAAACGCTATCCAAAAAGTCGGAATGAATTGTGTGAATAAGTTTTTATTGACTTGGGATGTAGCATTTTGGGATGATGTTCAATATATTTCATACACCCCTGAAATTCGAGATAAGTTTAATTATTTTGTGAATATCAAAAAAATTCATCCTACAGTAAATGCTTTAATGACTTTTGCTTATGCAGACTATGGACGTCAAACAGAAACAATGTCAGACAGTCATATAATAGATGAAATAATGTCTCATTTACGTGATATTTATGGTTCAACTATTCCAAATCCTACTCATTTACTAAGAACAAAATGGCAAACCAACGAAAATTCGTTTGGTTCTTATTCATACACGGCAGTAGACACAGAAATGCAACATTTTGACGATTTAGCCGAGGAAGTTAATGACAAATTATTTTTTGCAGGCGAACATACAAATGCTGACTACTACTCTACTGTTCATGGTGCTTATTTGAGTGGCATTAGAGAAGCAAATAAAATAATTGATTTACAATAAATATATTCATGGAAGATAAAATTCAATCATTTCGCCAACCACTCGTTACAGCCACTGGAATAATTTTGGGTTTCATTCTAAATTTTGCTTCATCATTTGTAAAAACTGAAAATGACACAAGCGATTTTAATGCCTACCTAATAGGAATATGTATTTTAACCGGAATCATCTGTTTGATTGTTACTCTTGCAAGAATATTGAAAATGAATTACCCGAGAGAAGTTGCCGAAAAATATTATCAAAAAACAATGAGTTTATTTATTTTCGGAGTTAGTATATCCTTTGTTGGTGTATTAATTGATATGTTTACTAATTTTATGATAGATTAATTTATGAGAAAAGCATTCCTAGTAATAAGCATCACCATTCTTTCCTTGACAGGAATATTAATTTATGTGAATTGGAAATTCAGTTTTCTATTGTTGATTTTCATTCCTTTGATTGTCATGGGACTGTATGATATGTACCAATCCAAGAAAACCATACGTCGTAATTTCCCATTATTAGGAAGAATGCGTTATTTACTAGAAAGTCTTGGTCCAGAAATGCGTCAATATTTTATTGAAACCGATTTAGACGGAAAACCATTCAATCGTTTACAACGAAGCATTGTCTACCAACGAAGCAAAAAAGAATCCGATTCTATGCCTTTTGGAACGCAATTAGACGTGTATCAAGATGGTTATGAATGGATTAATCATAGTATTCGAGCCATCCCATTTTCTAATGTAAATGAAAACCCTAGAGTACATATAGGCTCATCGCAATGCACCAAACCATATGACGCTAGTTTGTTTAACATTAGTGCCATGAGTTTTGGATCATTGAGCAAAAACGCCATTCTAGCATTGAATAATGGTGCCAAACAGGGCGGATTCTACCATAACACAGGTGAAGGTGGATTATCTCCTTATCATTTGCAAGGTGGCGATGTCGTTTGGAACATAGGAACTGGCTATTTTAGTTGTCGTACCGATGACGGAAAATTCAATTATGATGAATATGTAAAAAGAGCGACTTTGGACAATGTGAAGATGATCGAAATCAAATTCTCGCAAGGTGCAAAACCCGGTCATGGTGGTATTTTACCCAAAGAAAAGGTTACCGATGAAATTGCAGCTATTCGATTAGTATCAAAAGGAAAAGATATTCTATCACCACCAACTCACTCTGCCTTTTCAACACCAATAGAACTAATGGAATTTGTAAAGTTGTTACGAAAGGGTTCTGAAGGAAAACCTATTGGAATCAAAATCTGTATTGGCAATAAATCGGAGTTTTTATCTATTTGTAAAGCAATGGTAGAAACCAAGACTTACCTCGACTTTATAACTGTAGACGGTGGCGAAGGTGGAACGGGTGCAGCTCCACAAGAATATTCAGACCACGTAGGAATGCCCTTGCGTGACGCTATTGCTTTTGTCTATGATGCCTTAAATGGTTTTGGTATAAAAGATCAAATCAAAGTCATTGCTTCAGGAAAAGTGATTACAGGTTTTGATATTGTTCGCACACTTTCATTGGGAGCCGATTTATGTAATTCTGCTCGCGGTATGATGTTTGCTTTGGGTTGCATTCAAGCACTAGAATGCCACAATAACACCTGTCCAACAGGTGTTGCTACACAAAATCCCGAACTGGCAAAAGGGTTGGTTCCCGAAGAAAAAAGCATTCGTGTCGCACGTTTTCAGCACCAAACAGTAAAAAGCGCCATGGAACTGATGGCTTCTGCTGGTCTAGCACATCCCGACGATGTAACGCGCGATGTAGTAACCACACGTATAGACCGAAATAAAATAGAAACTTTTGCCGAAATATTTCCAGAATTGGAAACAGGATGTTTGCTAAATGAAAGTACAGTTCCCAAAGAATTTTTGTACTTTTGGAGGAAAGCAAGTAGTAAGAAATTCTAGAAGCTAATCCCGCTATACGTTGCAATCTTTTCTTTTTTAAAGAAAAAAAGAAAAGGATTTTCACTACTATCGGGGCTAAACAAATTAGTAATCAATAGTTAACACTATCAAGTTGTTGATTTTTTTGAGACATAAAACTGTAAACTTGAAACAAAAAAAATGAATTTCATAAAACAAGAAAAAATACGTTTTAAACATATAGACTACGCAGGAATAGTCTTCTATCCTCGTTTTCTAGAAATGCTCAACGATTTAGTAGAAGATTGGTTTGAAGAAGCACTAGAAAGGCCTTTTTCCAAAATGCACGAAACCAACGGAATACCAACTGTTGACTTAAAAGTACAATTCAAAAATGCCGCTCGAATTGGAGAAATACTCGCCAAAAAATTGTGGGTAAAAGAACTAAAAACATCTTCTATACTTTGCGGGTTTCAATTTGTCAATCAAAATGAACAAACCGTTTTAGAAGGTGAAGTAACATTGGTTAATGTAAAAATTCAGGAAGACAGACAAAGCATCAAGGCAGAAGCTTTTAATGAGGAAATAAAAAGTAAAATTATTAATTATATACAATAGTTCTCGATACATTTTTGTTTCGTCACTTCGAGTGTTTGCCAAAGGCAAAAGTATCGAGAAGCGAAACAAAAATACTCGAACTGACGAACCTAACTATGGACTTCAAAAAATTTAAAGCCGCAACCGTACAAACGTCTCCCGTTTTTCTTAACGTAGAAAAAACGATTGAAAAAACAATCTCTTTTATCAGAGAAGCCAGTCAAAACGGAGCACAACTAATAGCATTTCCAGAAGTTTTTATCGCAGGTTACCCCTATTGGAATTGGATTATGACACCCGTTCAAGGAAGCAAATGGTATGAGCAACTGTATAAAAATTCTGTAGCCGTTACAGACGAATCGATGGAGCCGTTGTACAAGGCAGCCAAAGACTATAACATCCATATTGTAATTGGAATTAACGAACGTGGCGATTCGTATGGCGAAATTTACAACACCAATTTAATTATTGATAACAACGGAAATCTAATTGGAAAACACCGAAAACTAGTACCTACTTGGGCAGAAAAACTAACATGGACAAGCGGTGATGGTTCTTCTTTAAAAGTTTACAATACTGAAATCGGACCAATTGGAACGTTAGCTTGTGGTGAAAACACCAATACTTTGGCACGTTTTACACTACTTTCACAAGGCGAATTGATTCATATTGCCAATTATATTTCGCTTCCGGTAGCACCACCCGATTATAATATGGCAGAAGCTATTAAAATTCGCGCAGCAGCGCATTCATTTGAAGGAAAATTATTTACCATAGTTTCATGTTCAACAATTTCTCAAGAAATAAAAGACGCTTTACGAGAAGATGTTCCAAATGTTGATGAACTTTTAACTAGAAAAAATTCAGCTTTTTCAGGATTTATCGGACCAAATGGAGCAGTTATTGGAGAACCATTAATTGACGAAGAAGGAATGGTTTACGCCGATATAGATTTAGAAAAATGCATCCAACCCAAACAAATGCATGACATTCTAGGACATTACAATAGATTTGATATTTTCGATTTAAGAGTAAATATTGCACCAACTCGAAAAATTACGTTTATCGATAATCATGAGGAATTTAATAAAAAATAAGATGAAACGAAATGCTGTAAATGCAATATTAGAAATTTATAAAAATTCAATTAAAGAATTTAAATTATCTATAAATGATATTTCAAACGATGACTTAATATTAATTTTGGATAAAAATACTACAAACGAAGATTGTCGTTCAATACAAAATATTTTATCTCATACTATAAATGCAGGATATAGTTACATAGATTATATTCAAAAAAATAGAAATGTTAACTTTAAAAAACCTGAAAAAAAATATTTTTTTTCAATAATTGAGTACCAAAATAGTTTAGATGAAATGTTTTATCAAACAAAAAATGTTTTTGAAGATATTTTTGATAATGAATTAGAAAAATATAATCAATCTGATAAAATACAAACTCGATGGGGACAATGTTATGATATTGAACAAATTATGGAACATGCAATTGTTCATATATTTCGACATCAATTACAAATTAATAATTTATTAAATAATCGTATTCGTTTATAAAATATGGAAACAAATAATTTTTCAGACGACGTTTATGGAAGAGCTCGAGTTCAAGATTCTCCCGAATTGGTAGCTTATTACAAAGAACTAGAAACACTTGGTGCAGGTGCTTTGTGGACCGTTGCCAACGATATAGAACCATGGGAACCAAGAGCCAATTGTATTCCGATGTTATGGAAATACGACGATTTACGTCATCTTGTACTCAAATCTTCTGAGCTAGTAACACCCGAACAAGCAGGGAGACGTGTAGTATATTTAGTGAACGATAAACTTAAACATATTAGTGCAGCAGTTGGCTTGCTTTATACGGGCATTCAAGTTACACGACCAGGCGAGTTTACCTCGGCTCATCGACATCGTGCCTCAGCTTTACGCTTTATCATGGAAGGCAAAAAAGGCTATACTGTAGTTGATGGTAATAAAATTATGCTCGAAGTCAATGACTTTGTGATCACACCTAATTCTGCTTGGCATGAACATGGTGTAGAAGCAGATGGTGAAACCTGTATCTGGCAAGACGGCTTAGACATTCCGTTGGTTAATATACTCGAAGCCAATGATTATGCTGTATACGATGGCAAACAGCCAATTGTAAAACCATTAAATTATTCGCCAATAACATATGGTTGCGCTGGATTAATTCCTGCTGACCAAAAATGGGATAAACCATATTCACCATTGTTTAAATATTCATGGTCAAAGGTTTACCCTGCTCTATTAGAAGCACAAAAAGTCAATGAAGTAAATCCATTTG
>CAZLEU010000123.1:0-7871 GCA_964558625.1 uncultured Flavobacterium sp. | reverse complement strand
TGAAGCATTTGTGAATGCAAGATTGTGGATTGAGAAAAAATAAATCAATTAGAACTAAATTTGTACTTTTGTATCAATAATCTCATTTTCAAATAAATGAAAACTAAATTATTGATTCTTTTATATATTCTGCTTACGGCATGTTCTCCAAACGATAATACAAATCCTATCGAAGTAGAGAACAGAAGTTTCTATATGGGCGTAACGTCTTGGCCTGCCGATTTGACAATTGACGAAGTAAATAAAGCATACGAATTTATCAATACCAATTGTGATATCGTTTCGCATCATTTTGACGACGGAATTCCATATCAAGAAGCTTTTACCAATGCTACTATGCCTGCCGAATTTGTACAAGATATACAAACAAGAAAAAGTAAAACCGCAATTGGTAAAAAAGTTTTCTTAAGTGTTTCTGCTTTAGATTTGAATAGAATTCAAAAAGCACGCTATTACGAAAAATCGACAGTTTCCGCAGAAATTAAAAACCAATGGATACAATTGTCATTTACAAATCCTGATTTAATTACAGCTTATGTAAATTATGTCAATTTGTTAATGGATGAATTAAATCCAATTTATGTAAATTTTGGTGTAGAAAGCAACGCTGCTACTTGGAATTCAACCAATTTTAATGACTATAAATACTTTCTTTCACAAGTATATCAGCAATTGAAAGCTACTCATCCAACTATACCGTTTATGGTAAGTTTTATGGTTGATGAATCTACAGAAGGTTATAATTATGCAAGTCAATTAGTTCAATATACCGATTTTATTGCTTTAAGTGCTTATCCTTATGTAGTAGTAAGTTCATCTGCAAATGGCAATACAAATCCAGCCAATTTTCCAGCTAACTTTTTTGAGAGATTTATAACTCTTTCAACTACCAAACCTTTTGTTTTTGCAGAAACAGGCTATATAGCTGAAAATCTAGTTGTACCATCATTCAATTTAAATAAAACTGGAACAGCTGAATGGCAAAATGACTATTTAAAAAAAATCACACAACTTTGTCAAGACAAAAAAGCCAAAATGTTAATCTGGTTTTGCCACAAAGATTATGATGCCGCCATTGAAACCATTCAGGATTTGGGACTTTACCAAGATTTATTTCTGCTTTGGCGAGACACAGGCTTTATTGATCAAAGCGGAAATGAAAGACCTTCCTTGGAAACATGGAAGAGTTGGTTAAAAAAAACAAAAACAGAATAATTTTCCTTTATTCAAAAAAAATAAAACATTCCATAAGTTACCTATATTTGTAAAAAATTATTTAGAACTGATGAAGAAGCTTATCTTAATTTTATTACTAATTCCCTTTACTCTTTTTTCTCAAACAAGAATTGAAAAATACCATAGAGCAAAAATAATTTATAATTCAATTGAAAATCTTGAGCGATTAGACCAATTAGGCGTTGCCGTCGATCACGGAATTCACAAAAAAGGTTTCTTTATTATTTCTGATTTTTCTGATACTGAAATTCAACTCGCCAAAAGTATTGGATTGCAGGTCGAAATTGAAATAGAAGATGTTTCCAACTATTATGCAAATCAAAACAAAAATGCTCAAACTCTTGTTCCTGAAAACACAAATTGTTCAAATTCAACAATAGATTATACAACACCATCAAACTATAGTAATGGCACAATGGGTGGTTATTTAACCTACGAAGAAATGTTGCTACATTTGGATACAATGCATTCATTATATCCAAATCTAATTTCGGCTCGCCAAAACGTCGGAACCTTTACAACTCAAGAAGGCAGACAATTACAATGGGTAAAAATAACCGCAGACCCATTGGTTCCCAATACAAAACCACAAATACTTTATACAGGAGTACACCACGCAAGAGAACCGATTTCATTATCCGAAACCATTTTTTACATGTGGTATTTATTGGAAAACTACAACACCAATAGCGAAATAAAAAATATCGTCGATAATACCGAAATGTATTTTATTCCCGTTGTAAACCCAGATGGTTATAGCTACAATTACACAACTAATCCAAGTGGTGGCGGAATGTGGAGAAAAAACAGACATGATTATGGTGATGGAACTTTTGGAACCGATAACAATAGAAATTATGATTATTGGATAAATGGAGAAGCAACTCAAAGTGTATGGAACACAACAGGTGTCTCTGCGGCTTCATCTGGCGATACCTATCCTGGAACTGCACCTTTCTCAGAGCCTGAAACTCAAGCTATCAAATACTTTGTAGAAAACCATAACTTTAAGGTTGCCCTAAATGCACATACTTATAGCAATTTGCTCTTATACCCATATGGCTATGAACTCAATGTCCCTAGCCCCGATGATTTGCTCTTTCAAAAACTCTCCAAAATAATGGTAGCCGAGAGCGGATTTACCAATCAAATTTCATCCGAATTATATGCCGCTTCAGGAGACTCTGACGATTGGATGTATGGTCAGACTTTTAATCACAATAAGATATTTGCTTTTACTCCCGAAATCGGCTCTTCTTTTTGGCCAGCATCGAGCGATATAATTCCTTTGTGCAAAAAAATGATGCTTACAAACATTATTGCTGCAAAATTTGTTCTAGACAATACATCCATAAAAGATACCGCTCCAAAATTCACAGGAAATACAGCATTGACAACAGCTACATTTGAGTTAACCAAACTTGGATTATCAGAAAACGGTAACTATACCGTTACACTCAATCCAATTACACTTAATATTGCAAGTGTTGGAATACCGTTTGAAGTAACCAATATGGCCAATATGGACGTTGTGAATGGACAGATTGAATATACATTAGCCAATGGAACATCCAGTGGTGATATAATAGAATATGAACTAATAGTAGACAATGGTACATTTACCCATAAGATAAGAGTTACCAAGAAATTTGGTGTATTACAACCAATTCTTAATGACGACTGTTCTTCTACTGCGACAAATTTTACAGGGAACACTTGGGCAACAACTACACAAACGTATGTTTCCCCTTCGTCTTCTATTACCGATTCTCCAAATGGAAATTACAACAATAATCAAACAAAAATTTTATCTCTAACCAATCCTATCAATTTAGTTGGCGTAACAGGTGCAACAATATCATTTGCAGCCAAGTGGGATATAGAAGACAACTGGGATTATGTACAATTCCAAGTTTCAACAGATAATGGAGCAACATGGAACTCCCAATGTGGAAAATACACAAACGAAGCATCTAATGCACAAGGCACAGGACCTTTATATGATGGAACTCAACTAGACTGGATAACAGAAGAAATTGATTTATCAGATTATATTGGACAATCAATAAAAGTACGTTTTCGTCTTAAATCGGATGGTTTTCAAACTGGTGATGGATTTTATTTTGATGATTTTAAGGTGAATACGTTAGATAACACAACACTCTCTATAGCTAATCAAGTCCAAGTTAGTCAATTCGGTGTTTATCCAAATCCTGCAAATTCATTTCTAAAAATAAATACTAATAACGAAGATTATTCCATAGAAATTTACAATTCGCAAAGCCAATTAGTTTTCAAAAAAGAAAATAATGTCGGTACTAATGAAATTTCAATTGCTGATTTAGCAACAGGCATTTACTTTATAAAACTAAAAGCTGATGGTATCAATGAAGTGAAAAAAGTAGTGAAGAAATAGTTTTATTCTTTTATAAATTTTATTACTTCAAAAGATTCACCATTTTGAACATGTAAAAAATAAATTCCCGTTTTTAACATAGAAACATCCAATTTGTTTTCTACATTAAATCTTTCAATAATCATTTTACCTGTTATATCTTTAACAATCAATTTATCAATATTTACTTCACTTGTTATGATTTTAAGTATATCATTAACAGGATTTGGATGAATCGTTACCTTTTGATTGACATCAAAACGATTATTGTTTAGTACAGATGGACATGTAACTTGAATTGGTATTGTAGAATCAATATTAGTACCATTGCCTAAATTTCCCCAGAAATTCCATCCCCAAGTCCAAAGTTCACCATTGTTAGTAATTGCTGCGGCGCTTTGATTTCCAACCGATACCGATTTCCAATTTGAAGCAGTTCCAAATTGCAAAAATGTATTTGTTAGCTGTACTGTTGGTTCAGAATATCCAAGTTTTTTCCCAGTATACCATAACGTCCCATTGGTTTTAATAATTGCCGAAGTATCATCACCGCAATCCATATCCTTTACATAATATAGAGGACATCCTGCACAAGTAGTTCCTCCTGATTGTCCATAAACATTACTTCCCCAAGTAATCAACAAATTATCAGATAGCTTTACATCATAACTATGGTTACCACCAGCTGACATAAATTTAACATTTGAATTATTGTATGAACGTATTTGAGGTGTCATTATGTACAAACCAGAGTTAAGACCAATTGGATTACCATTATTATATCCCCATCCATAAACGGTTCCGTCTGTTTTCAATGCTAAGGAGTATCTGTCTCCAGCAGAAACCATACTCCATGTATTTAGTGTTCCAACTTGTGCGGGTATATTTCGATGAAAACTTCCTCCATAACCAGCAGTATTTCCAAGTGCATAAAACTCACTATTGCCCCAAGTCCACAATGTTCCATTCGATTTTACTGCCATTGCATGAGAATACCCAGCAGATACTGATTTCCAATTGGTTTCAGAACCAATTTGTACAGGTGACAATTTATTTACAAATGTGCCATCACCAACTTGTCCAAAAAAATTATTTCCCCAAGCCCATAAAGTGCCATCATTTTTAATAGCCATTGTAAATGCATATGAACCACTTCCCGCAGAAACAATTTTCCAATCCGAGTCAGTACCGATTTGAGTTGGACTATTTTTTGATACCAATGTACCATCTCCAAGTTGTCCAGATGAGTTACTACCCCATCCCCAAAGAGTGTTATCATTAGCAATTGCTAACACATGTGTATAACCTACTGAAACAGACTTCCAACATTGACTAATAAGATTATTACAACTAAAAAAAATAAAAACAAGACATATACATTTTTTCATAAATAATGATTTATTAAACAATTATTATTTTGTTGAGTTGTCTCTTTTTTTATAATTATGCAAATAATCCCCTTTTGGTTTTCCTAAATCGAATGAACTCCATTTGGTTAAAAAACGTGTTGATGTTCTTGCTTCATCAGGATTCCAGCCTTCATATTCTATTCTATAAAGCGCAGAGTACATTTCGGCACGACCAACACCGTGGTAGCAGTGTATTAAAACAGGATAGTTTTCTGGATTATCCATTATCTTAAAAAAAGTATCCAAATTTTCTTGTTTGGGTACTTGATCTGAACCATTATTAAAATAATTGACCCCTTTAATTTTTGCAATGGCTTCTTTTTCTGCAGATAACTCTGCTGGTATTTCGGGATTGTTCACCTCATCGCCTGTACCTGGAAAACGCAAATCGACGATACTTTTTATTTTATATTCTTTTATATAGTCGGCTAGTTCATCTGGCGGAATTACACCACTCTTATACACTTTCCCTTCGGTAATAGTTTCAAAATTGTGGTTTATGTGCATATCATAAACATATTTCCCTGCTCCTATTACTACAATAAATACGATTGCAATAATTATTTTTTTTCTTACACTCATTCGTTAGTTGATGTTAATTTTTTATCAATTACTCGTTCCATATAATCTTGATACAAAGCCTTACATTGTAATTCTATTGCATTCATTTCTTTATTTCTATTTTTAATCAAATTAGTTGTTAATGCCCTATCGTTAATAGCATAAAATCCAACAGCATTCTTACCATCAAAGGTACAAATATAATTCCCTTTCATTAAGGTATGGAGATTTCCTGTCGAATTCACTACAAATCGTTTTGAAACATCCTTATCCATCAAACTATTACCCCAACTTCTAAAAGGTTTTTTATAACCTATCAAGTCCAACACAGTTGGATAAATATCTATTTGTTGTGCCAAATTCATATCGACCCCAACCAAGTCACTATTGGGTTTATAAAACAATAACGGAACAGCAAATCGACTAATCGGTTTATTATACTCATCATAATAAACCAGATTACCATGATCGGCAACCATTATAAAAAGAGTATTAGAATACCATTTTGTTTTCTTTGCTTCCTCAAAAAAGCGTTTTATAGCATAATCTGTATATTCGGCACATTTGTGCATTGGAATGGCTCCTTCTTTGAACCTATTCTTATATTTTTCTGGAATAATATAAGGTTCATGCGACGAAACTGTAAAAACAGTTGCAAAAAATGGCGATTGTTCTTCAGACAATTTTTGATTCATAAACTGTAAAAATGGCTCATCCCAAATACCCCAAAAACCATCAAATTCACTATCATTATCAAACTCTGTTCTACCATAATAATGGTCAATTCCCAGTATATTTCCAAATCCTAAAAATCCCATAGAACCATTGGCTGCACCATGAAAAAAAGATGTCTTATAACCAACATTTTCTAGGGTAGAAACAAGCGATTCTATTTTTTGTTTCGGAAACGGCGATGAAGTAAACGCATCTTTATAAGTTGGAATTCCCGCCAAAATAGAGGACATGCCATGTATTGATTGCCTTCCATTTGCATAGGCATTGGGAAAAATTAAACTATGTTGTGCCAACGAATCTATAAACGGTGAATGACTTTTGTAATTGGGTATGTTTAACCATTTGTTAAAAGCTCCCGAATACTCTCTACCATAGCTTTCTATGATAAACAACACAACATTGGGTTTGGTTGCTGGACGATTGGAGTATTGCTTTATGGGTTGTACCTGTTCTGCAATGACTTGTGGTGTTACTTCTGGAAAAGCCACTTTCTTGAAATTATTGCTAAACAATGTTCTAATAATTGCAAAAGGCGTATTCAATACAACATCGGCATGGGCAACATTTTTCACGTGTTTACTCGCATCTACCAAATTGATTGGTCGGGTAGATTTACTAAAATCACCACCGCGAATTCCGCCTATAATCATTGCCGCCACAACCAAAAAACCGATAATTGAAAAACCAAAATAATGGACTCTTTTGTTCGGAATAACCGTTTTAACTTTAACTTTTTTGTATAAATAAATCCAAAGAAAAGCTATTCCAAAAAATAAAACAAAAACATGCCAGTAATCAATTAGGAAACTCAAGAACAATGTTCCTAAATTTGTTTCATGTTTTACAACATCTAATGCTGCAACGGTCGATCGAGACTGAGTGTATTTGTAATAAATAAAGTCAACAAAATTAAATGAATAAGCAAAAAGATTTGTTGCAAAATAAAGGTAAAGCAAAAAAGTTTGATAGCCTTTAAACGTGTTTTTCCAAAACGGTAAGACAGAAAATAAAATAAAGAGTAAATTAACATACAAAATAGCAGTAGTATCAAATGCCAAACCATAATAACATAACGATAAAAAATCACTCAACGAATCTACTTTAAGAAAATTTTGATTGTAGAAATAAAATAAAATTCGAGCTATCATATAAAAAAGATAGACCAAACCTATTCTGTAAAACAACACTTTATATTCGTTATATCTGGGAAGTTTATCCATTCACTAATGCTATTTTTTTTTGCAAAACTACTAAATTGTGAAAGGAAAAATTAAAATATATTGTTAATCTGTATTTATTTAATTAATTTGCATCAAATTAAACCAATCTTAATGACCAATATCACACGCCTTTTTGATTTTCCTTACTACCAATTGGAAAAGAATAATATACCCGATTGTTTGGTAACCAAATACAATGGAGTTTGGGTAAAAACATCTACACAAGAATATGTAGACAAAGCCAATGCAATATCTCGTGCTTTACTACGTATGAACATTGCAAAAGATGATAAAATTGCGATTATTTCCTCTACC
>CAZLEU010000122.1:0-8017 GCA_964558625.1 uncultured Flavobacterium sp. | reverse complement strand
AGTAATAAGAGAAGGAATAAATATTTTAAAATTCTCATTTAGTAGGCTAAAATATAAGAATGTAAACTTATAATAAAATTGTTAAAATATAAAGAATAATATACTTTTTTTATCTTTTCATATATACTTTTATAATAAAAAGGATAATGATAAAAAGGATGAATCCAATTAATACTTTATAACTTCCTTTATAGAAAAATTGATGCATAGAAGCATCTTTTTTATATACTGAAATAGAGGCAATTACGAACGCTATAACAAATAAACCTGCAAAAACTAATTGTCCTGTGCTAAACATATTTCTTTAAAATTTTGTGTAAAAATACTTATTTATTATCAAAAAAATGTATTTTGCATCTTCAAAAAAAATCAATACTATGCAAAATAAACTCAACGCAGTGAAAGAATTTCACACCGCTTATAAACTTGGGTACAGCGAAACGATGAAAGCCGATTTGGGCGAACAAAAAAACCTACTTCGTTTCAATCTAATGAAAGAAGAAAATGAAGAATACCTAGAAGCCGCAAGAAATAATGATATTGTAGAAGTTGCCGATGCGCTAGGTGATATGTTATATATTTTGTGCGGAACTATTATTGAACACGGTTTGCAAGATAAAATTGAAGCTGTTTTCAACGAAATACAAAGAAGTAACATGAGTAAACTAGGAGAGGACGGTCAACCAATCTACAGAGAAGATGGAAAAGTAATGAAAGGTCCAAATTATTTCAAGCCGAATTTTGATGAAATTTTGAAATAGACTTTAATCTAGCTCTTTTATTAAATCATCTTTTTTAATTCGTAATTTATCTTCCAAATATGATATAATTTTTAATTGAGTTTCAGAACCATATTCGAGTAAGTCATTGTTTTTATTGTCAATGCATGTTATGGTTATATCGTGTCTATTCAAATTGGATAAGCTAGAGATTCTTAATGTAAATTTGTTTTTGGTCCAATCTGATTTTTTTATGCCACGAAAGAAAATTAATTTACTAATCTTTCCATTGTGATGAGTGTCGTCATTACCAAAATCAATTTTTAATCTATTAATAAAGGCATTGATATCTCCATCGTAAAAAATCTGTAGCGATTTTAATTCTATTCCTTTTTCGATTATAGCAATACCTTCAGATATTACTCTATTTGATATGAAACCACTAGCATTTGTTATACTGAATTCTAACTTTCCATTTTGTGAAAATGAAATTTTAGAAATTAATAAAAATAAGAAAATTAATTTTTTCATTATTAAAGATGGTATGGAGCATGCATTGGGTTTAAGCTTAAACCTTCACTGTCCAACCAAAAGTATCTTCGGCCAATTTGTACTGAATTTTAGTCAAATCTTCTTTTAATTGTAATGCAAATGATTTTTCTTGTTTTGGCAATTGGTATTCAGTTCCTTGATAAGAGAAAGCCACAATTGGACTTACCACTGCGGCTGTTCCTGCTCCGAAAATTTCTTTTAAACTGCCGTCTTTGGCAGCATTTACCAATTCTTCAACAAGAACCGAACGAACTTCTACATTTAACCCGTCACGTTTGGCTAGTTCAATTAAACTTTTTCTTGTTACACCATCCAAAATTCTTTCGCTTGTAGGTGCTGTGTATAAGGTATCATTTATTCTGAAAAAAACATTCATAGTTCCAGCTTCTTCAAGCTTTGTATGCGTAGCATCGTCTGTCCAAATAATTTGTTGAAAACCTTTTTCGTTTGCCAATTTAGTTGGATAAAATTGCGCCGAATAATTCCCAGCTGCTTTTGCGGCTCCAATTCCACCATTTGCTGCACGACTATAATGTTCGGCAATAATAACTTTTACTTCACCAGAATAATATGATTTGGCTGGTGAAAGAATTATCATAAATCGATATTGTGTAGAAGGTTGCGCGATTACTCCAGAACCAATTGCAATCATAAAAGGTCTTATGTATAGAGTGTTTCCTATACCTTTTTTTACCCAGTTTCTTTCAATATCTAAAATCGTTTTTAAACCATTCATAAAGATCTCTTCAGGAACTTCGGGCATTGCCATTCTTTTAGCAGACTTATTAAAACGATTAAAATTTTCATCAGGTCTAAATAACCAAACAGCATCATTTTCATCTTTATAAGCCTTCATTCCTTCAAAAATGGCTTGACCATAATGAAAAACTTTAGCTGATGGATCTATCATAAAAGGTTCGTATGGTTTTATGATTGGTTTTTGCCATTGTCCATCTTTGTAATCGCAAAGTAACATGTGGTCGGTAAATACATTTCCGAAAGCAAGATTTTCGAAATCTACTGAGTCGATTTTTGATGAATTCGCTTTAACTATATCGATTTCGTTAGCATTTAGTGTGTCCATTATTAGGATTTAAGGTCTACTTGTGTAGGTATTTTGTTTATTATCAGTAAATTACGTTCAGAAGTAGTGGTTATTTTGTTTTTTTGCTAAACTAATAAAAAAATGAATTGATTTTATAACCCAAAGAATTTATTTATTCACTTTTTTAACTTCTATTAAAATGCCAAAAATTATCTTATATTATGCTATAATTACTAAATATCTAGTTAATTTTGTAAAAAATTAAAACAATAATTCTAATGAAAAAAATAGTTTATGTTGCCATTATAATGATGGCTTTAGTAAGTTGTAAAAAGGAAAAACCTGTTTCTTATGCAGAGTTTGGTGATAAAATAACTGCAGATGGTGCTATAACAAAAGAAGCGCTTCTTGAAAAATATAAAGCAATGAAAGTAACAGATACACTTGAGGTTAAAGTTGCAACCCAAATTGTTGATGTATGCCAAAAGAAAGGTTGTTGGATGAACTTAGATTTAGGAAACAATCAAACGGCTTTTGTAAAATTTAAAGATTATGGTTTTTTTGTACCATTAAATGCTGCTAAAAGTGAAGTTGTTGTGCATGGAAAAGCGTTTGTTGAATTAACTTCGATTGAGGAGTTAAAAGAATATGCCAAAGATGCTGGAAAATCACAAGCTGCTATTGATAGTATTGTTGAACCAGAAACCAATTATTCGTTTTTGGCGGATGGTGTTTTAATCAAAAAATAGCATTGATGAAACAGTTTGCAGCAGTTTTAATTTTGATTTCAATATTGTTTTGTTGTCAAAAAAAACAAGATGATACTGAAGCTTGTTCTACAAGTGATAAAGAATTCAAGATGTACGAAATGTCAGAAATGGCAATGCTCATGGAACAAATGTATGCACACAATCAGCAATTGAGGTTGAGTATTATGAAAGGAGATACTATAGGAACTTTTCCTGATTTTTTCAACAAAATTTATACTGCAACATTTACAGCAACCAACGACAACGATGTTTTTTTTCAGGAAAATGCAAAAAATTACATCGAAGCTCAAAAATTGATTTATTCAGATCCTGAGAATATAAAAGAAAATTTTAACAAAGGCGTTGATGCCTGTGTGACCTGTCATAAAGGAAAATGTAGCGGTCCGATTCCGAGAATTAAAAAATTATACATCAAGTAATTTTGAAACGTGAAATTCTAACCACAAAAGACGGTTCAACTACGATACACTTGCCCGATTGGGATGAAAGTTATCATTCTAAACATGGTGCCATTCAAGAAGCGTATCATGTGTTTATAAAGAATGGGCTTTCTTTATTTCAAAGAAAAAATGTTTCCATTTTAGAAATTGGTTTTGGAACAGGTTTAAATGCTTTTATAACATATTTGGAAGCAAAAAAAACAAATCAAGCGGTTGATTATGTTGGTGTTGAGGCCTATCCTGTATTATTAGATGAAGCTTTGCAGATGAATTATGTATCCGAGTTAGAAGCAACAGATGAAACTAATGTTTTCACCATAATGCACAATACTTCTTGGGATGAAGTACATTCAATATCAACCAATTATTCGTTTTTGGCGGATGGTGTTTTAATCAAAAAATAGCATTGATGAAACAGTTTGCAGCAGTTTTAATTTTGATTTCAATATTGTTTTGTTGTCAAAAAAAACAAGATGATACTGAAGCTTGTTCTACAAGTGATAAAGAATTCAAGATGTACGAAATGTCAGAAATGGCAATGCTCATGGAACAAATGTATGCACACAATCAGCAATTGAGGTTGAGTATTATGAAAGGAGATACTATAGGAACTTTTCCTGATTTTTTCAACAAAATTTATACTGCAACATTTACAGCAACCAACGACAACGATGTTTTTTTTCAGGAAAATGCAAAAAATTACATCGAAGCTCAAAAATTGATTTATTCAGATCCTGAGAATATAAAAGAAAATTTTAACAAAGGCGTTGATGCCTGTGTGACCTGTCATAAAGGAAAATGTAGCGGTCCGATTCCGAGAATTAAAAAATTATACATCAAGTAATTTTGAAACGTGAAATTCTAACCACAAAAGACGGTTCAACTACGATACACTTGCCCGATTGGGATGAAAGTTATCATTCTAAACATGGTGCCATTCAAGAAGCGTATCATGTGTTTATAAAGAATGGGCTTTCTTTATTTCAAAGAAAAAATGTTTCCATTTTAGAAATTGGTTTTGGAACAGGTTTAAATGCTTTTATAACATATTTGGAAGCAAAAAAAACAAATCAAGCGGTTGATTATGTTGGTGTTGAGGCCTATCCTGTATTATTAGATGAAGCTTTGCAGATGAATTATGTATCCGAGTTAGAAGCAACAGATGAAACTAATGTTTTCACCATAATGCACAATACTTCTTGGGATGAAGTACATTCAATATCAACCAATTTTTCATTGAATAAGCGAAGACAGTTTTTTCAAGATATTTCAGATGATAATCGTTTCGATTTGATTTATTTTGATGCCTTTGGTTACAGAGTACAACCAGAATTGTGGTCACTCGAAATTTTTCAAAAAATGTATAAAGCATTGAAAACTAATGGTGTTTTAGTCACTTATGCCTGTAGAGGCTCTATAAAAAGGGCTATGCTTGAATGTGGATTCAAAGTTGAAAAATTGCCTGGTGCACCTGGAAAGAGAGAAATGTTACGGGGAACGAAGTAATATTCGTTTTTTTTCCTCAAATACTATAGACTATCAAAATTTAACGTATTGTTTTGATATTGGTATTTTAAAATAATTTAAATTTGGAATACTAAAAAAATACTTTTTACGTTCTTATATAACAAGAGATTTAAGAGTCTAACCAATTAAAAACTAATTATGTCAAGATTGATTTATGACTATACTAAGTCGGTGCTTGAAAGGGTAAGTTTTGATGCTAAACTTTTTTGCAAAGAATTAGACAAAGCAGTCAGAGTGCTTTTGCCTTACGAAGTTGAACAATTAACAGAATGGTTGTTAAATTTCACTAAGGAAAAGCCAGAATTAAGGCAATGTTTACTGATTATCAACAAATAAAACTAAAAGGAACTTAAACGGTTCCTTTTTTTATTTTATGGAAGTAGGGTATTTAAAATTTGAGATGTTTTAAGTTAAATATTGATTTGGTTATATGTAAGTTTTATACGTCTTATTTTGTATTAACATGCTTTTTATCGTCAAAAAAAATCATTTAATCGATAAAAAATTACTTTTTTGTTTTGTTTTTCAAAATTAAATTTGTAGTTTTACATAATAGATTCCCAAATCTAAAAATAATACTAACCTTAACTATTACTAATTTATGCCAAGATTAATTTATGATTACACTAAACTTGAATTAGAAAGTGTAAGTTTTGACCAAAGTCTTTTTAAAAGAAAACTAAAAAAAGCTTTAAACAGTTTGTTACCTTACGAAGTAGAACAATTAATCAAATGGTTGATTTATTTTACTTCAAACAAGCCCCATTTAAAAGAATGTTTAACTGAAATTTCGATAGAAAAAGGAGTCATGTAACTCCTTTTTTTATTTAGTAGATTTTGGGCTTATAATCTTGACATTATTAAATACAATTGCACCTTTTATAACCCCGGCTATTGTTGATCGTAAGGCATCAATGATATGGATTTTTAATTCGTTTTTTGGATAAATTAGACTCACTTCTCTAGCAGGTTTAGGTTCCTTAAAATGGCGAAGTTTGTTCAAATCTTTTTCTTTCAACTCTAGAGTGTGTAAATAAGGAAGCAATGTTGTTCCTAATCCTTCATCTGCCAATTTTATAAGCGTTTCAAAGCTACCGCTCTCAAGCTGAAAGTGATTGTGTTCAAGATTATTACTGTTTTTACAAAGATTCAAAATACTGTCTCTAAAACAATGCCCATCTTGTAACAATAGAATTTCATCCAAATTTAAATCGTCAATTTCAATTTCTTTTTTACTAAAAGTTGCATGGTTTTCAGGTATATAGGCAACAAAAGGTTCGTAGTATAAAACAATCTCTTTTATTTTTTCTTCATGCAATGGTGTGGCAGCAATGGCAGCATCAAGATGACCATTATTGAGTTTAAAAATGATATCATCTGTATGAAGTTCTTCAATAATCAATTTCACCTTTGGATATTTCTTAATGAAGTTATTCAAAAACATTGGCAGTAGAGTAGGAGTAATAGTCGGAATAATACCTAATCGAAATTCGCCACCTATAAACCCCTTTTGTTGATCTACAATATCTTGAATTCTATCGGCTTCAATGACAATGTTTTTGGACTGATTCACAATTTTTTGCCCAATTTCGGTTAATTGAATTGGTTTTTTTGAACGATCAAAAAGCTGAACATCTAATTCTTCTTCAACTTTTTGGATTTGCATACTCAATGTTGGCTGTGTAACAAAACATTTTTCGGCTGCAAGGGTAAAGTTTTTATATTCGGCAACAGCCAAAACGTATTTGAGTTGTGTAATAGTCATTGTATAATAAAATTTGATGCAAATATAAAAACTATCAATTTAATTTATGCTATTAAACTTTATTTATATGTAATTTTGGTAAAAATAAAACGATATAAAATTGCTGTAACATAAGTTTACTTAGTTAAATACTACTCATAAAAAAGTGATTCTGTATTTACCTCTAAAAAATAAATTAAAAAAATATGAAACTAAATAGTATTGGATTGCCAAGTAAAGAAGCACAAATTGTTGCTGCTGAATTGAATATTTTGTTAGCAAACTTTCAAATGTATTACCAAAATCTACGAGGTTTACATTGGAATATTCGCGGAAGAAGATTCTTTGATTTGCATGTTAAATTTGAAGAACTATACAACGATAGTCAATTGAAAATTGATTTGATTGCAGAAAGAATTTTGACATTGGATGAAGTGCCATTGCATACTTTCTCAGATTATATTAAGTATAATAAGTTAGAAGTTGGAAAAAACATTCATAAGGATGAAAAAGCAATATCTTTAATCGTTGAGTCGATTAGTCAACTCCTAAAAATAGAAAGAATTATACTTTTAAAAGCAAATGAAATAAATGATGATGGAACTTCATCTATGATGAGTGATTTTATAGTTGAGCAAGAAAAAACTATATGGATGATGAAGGCTTGGCTTGAGGATATAGTATAATATATTAATGTTAAATTTTTAATAATAGCCTTTCATTAACTCAGTGAAAAGCTATTTTTGCAATATGAAACACGTAGCAAGAATTTTGATGGTTCTTTTTATTGCTTTTCTTTCAACACCAACTATTGTTACGTTGATTGAAAAGAGTACAGATGTTTCATTATTTTACAGTTTCTCCGAAGAAGAAATTCACAAAGATTTAAAAGAAATTAAAGCAGACTTAAAGCAGCAGTTTGATTATCCTTTTTTGGAATCTAAAATCAAACTAAATTCTAAAATTATTTCTGAGAACATGTCGCATCATGACAATGTTTTTGAAGAAATATTTTCACCACCACCAGAGTTGGTTTAATACACATTTCGTTTTTCGTTTTCCAAGTTTTTGGGAGCGTTATTTTATGTATTAAATTAATCTATTGGTATGACAAAAAAAATCAATCTTTTTGCTAACCTCAAATCTGATTTTGCTTCAGGTTTAGTGGTTTTCTTAGTGGCTTTGCCATTGTGCCTCGGTATTGCATTGGCAAGTGGAGC
>CAZLEU010000121.1:0-8021 GCA_964558625.1 uncultured Flavobacterium sp. | reverse complement strand
CTTCTGGCAAAAAATTACCACTACAAATTTGCCGCGCCAATGATGGATTTTTCCCTTGAAGAAACGCAACTACTGAATCAACCGTTTTGACATAATCGTCTTTTAAGGAATAGATTCTCTCAAGGTTGGAAGTTGGAAGTTGGAAGTTGGAAGAAAATAATTGTTCTAAACCTTCTTTGGAAAATAATTTCAGGATTACTTCAATTCCTAAATCCATTTGAAATGATGAAATTCCTTTTGTGTTTAAAAACCCCTTTATATAAGCCGTTGCTGGATACGGTGTATTCAGTTGGGTAAAAGGTGGCGTTATGAGTAGAAGGTCTTTCAATGGAAATGGTTTTTGCAAAAATATATTTTAAATAAAGACTTCGGTACTTTTTTTAATAATTTCCTATAAATTTGCAACTTATAATTTTCTAAATGAACAAAACTATCAATTTCTTCTCAACCATTCTTTTTTGCTTTGCAATCAATATAGCTTATGCTCAAAAAAGTGTTGTTGCATCTGGCGGAAAAGCAACTGGAACAGGTGGAACTGCAAGTTTCTCGGTTGGTCAAATTTCGTATAAAAGTCCAACTGGAAATATTGTTAGTGATGGTGTGCAGCAACCTTATGAAATTCAAACGCTGGGAAAATCTGATTTTGATACCATTCAATTAGAAATGAAAGTTTACCCAAATCCTGCAGAAGACGAATTACAACTAAAAATTTCTGATAGCAATCTAACAAATCTCACATATCAATTATTTGATATAAATGGGAAAAATATTGTCTCACAAAAAATAAATCAAGCTGAAACGATAATTTCATTAAAAAAATTTAATAAAGGTGTTTACTTTTTGGTTGTTTTAATGCAAAATAAGCAGCTAAAAAACTTTAAAATCATAAAAAACTGATGAGAAAATATATACATGCTCTTTTGATTATCGCCACAATTGCAATTAGTTGTAATTCATTTGCACAAGTTCCTCAAAAAATGAGTTACCAATCTGTTATTAGAAATACAGAAGGCAATTTGGTGGTGAGTACAGCTATTGGAATTCAGATTAGCATTCTAAAAGACTCACCGACTGGACAAGCAGTATATGTTGAAACGATGACCAACACTACCAACGAAAATGGGCTTTTAAGTATCGAAATTGGTGGAGGAACACCTATTTTAGGAAGTTTTTCTCAAATAGATTGGTCAACGGGAACTTATTTTATAAAAACCGAAACCGATCCAACTGGTGGAACAAATTATACTATTGTTGGAACTGGACAACTTTTGAGCGTGCCTTATGCCTTGTATTCTGCTAGTAGTAGCCAACAAGGTAAAACAACTATATTATTAACAGATGATATTACAGATGAGGAAGCTGCTGCTCAAATAGTTCGTGAAGTTGGGCCTAATACAGAAAATGTAATTATTAGTAATACAACTCAACTTACCTATGTTGATTTGAGTCAAATTAAAAATTTACTAACCTTGATTGTAACTAATAATGAACTATTAACTAACTTAAATTTGTCTAATTTGATAAGTGTTTATAAAGATTTTTTAGTTGAAAATAATCCTGAATTAACTACTGTAAATTTTAATTCTCTTGCTAATCTATCACCCAATAATAAAATTATCAATAATGCAATACAATCTCTTAGCTTTCCTCAAATAAGCATTTTCAAATTTGGAGGATTTCAAATATCGGGAAATGAACAACTAACATCATTAGCATTCCCAACTTTAATTAAAAACAAAGGTTTAATCAATATTGAGAGCAATCAATTAACAACTATTGATTTGTCTCAATTACAAAATGCTAATGAATTTTATATTACCAGTAATTCCATTAGTACCATAAATTTAAGCACTTTGATTAACTCTAAAAACATCAACTTCAACACCCAAAATTTAGAATCATTAAATTTAGAATCCTTTGTTACTGGTGAAATTCAAGTTTATTCAAATGAAATCCAAACAATTAATTTACCATTATTCACATCAGGAAGCCTACAAATTGGTTGTCAACAGCTCACATATTTGAACACTCCTCTTTTTACAACTTGTGATAATTTTAGTTTTTTTAGTAATAATATGACATCATTTACTGTAAATTCAATTACAAGTATTAAAACGCTAAATTTATTACAATGCCCAAATCTTGTTACAATCAATTTTCCTTCGCTAACATCAATAAATGAAACTAATATTAATAACAATCCAAACTTAACAACAGTAACATTTCCGTTACTTAGCCAAGTAATACCAAATATAGATGCCTCGTCAGGTATATTAAATTTTAGAGGAAATAAATTCAGTTCGGAAACTGTGGACTACTTACTCGATAAAATAGCAAATTCTACTCCTCCAACAACTGGAAAGGTAATAACATTAGATGAACAAAACCCGCCTGCACCGCCAACTAGTGAAGGTTTAGTTGACATTCAAACGCTTATTGATGCAGGAAATTCAGTAATAACCGATTAAAACAAAATGCCAAACGACTCTATAACGTATCAAAATTCGGGCTATTTCACTCAATTAATTGTAGATTATTTGGAGGAAAAAGTAGCGTTACAACCACTATATAATCGTTTTCCTAAAATTGAGAATTTCAAAAATCAGATTGAAGAGAAAGAAAGTAATTTCAACTATAAAAATCGTTCTGTTTTAGTTTCTGAACTTGAAAAACAATATCAAAATTTTGAAGTTTCTAAAGCAACCTCAAACAATATTAAACTTTTAAACAATTCGAACACTTTTACTGTTACGACTGGTCATCAATTGAATTTGTTTACAGGCTATTTATATTTTATATATAAGATTGTTTCTACAATAAATCTTTGTAAGCAATTAAAATCGGAATATCCAGAATACAATTTTGTACCAATTTATTGGATGGCAACCGAAGATCACGATTTTGATGAAATCAATTATTTCAACTTTAAAGAAAAAAGAATTCGTTGGAATCGTGAAAGCTCAGGACCAGTTGGAAGATTATCTACAGATGGTTTAGATAAAGTTTTGGAAGTTTTTTCAAAAGAAATTGGAAATTCATCTAATGCTCAAAAACTGAAAGAGCTTTTTGAAAATGCTTATTTGAAGAATAACAATTTAGCAGACGCCACAAGGTTTTTGGTAAATAAATTATTCGAAAATGAAGGTCTTGTCATTTTGGACGGTGATTCTGCAGTATTGAAAAAGTTTTTTATCCCTTATGCTAAGGAAGAACTTTTGAAACAAATATCTTTTCAAAAAGTTACAGAAACTCAAAAACTTCTGAAAGATTATTTTATTCAAGTAAATCCTCGCGAAATTAATTTGTTTTATATTGAAAACAATTTGCGAGAAAGAATAATTTTTGAAGATGGGATATACAAAGTTAATAATACAACCTTACAATTTTCTGAAAATGAAATTGTATCCGAGTTAGAAAACCATCCTGAAAAATTTAGTCCAAATGTGATTTTGAGACCTCTCTATCAAGAAACAATTTTACCCAATCTTTGTTATATTGGTGGAGGTGGTGAAATTGCTTATTGGCTAGAATTAAAAACTAATTTTGAATCCAATAATGTAACTTTTCCAATACTATTACTACGTAATTCAGTATTACTTACAAGTGAAAAACAAGTTACAAAAGCAGACAAACTAGACTTAACTTGGAAAGATTTTTTTAGTAACCAAAAACAATTACTCAACAGCCAAACAAGAAAAAAGACAACATTTGAAATTGATTTCTCTTCTCAAAAAGAGCAATTAAAAAAACAATTTGAATACTTACATCAACTTGCAACTCAAACCGACAAATCCTTTACAGGAGCAGTCAAAGCACAAGAAATCAAACAATTAAAAGGACTAGAGAATCTTGAAAAAAGATTGCTAAAAGCCCAAAAAAGAAAGCTTTCAGATGATTTAAACCGAATTATTTCGCTTCAAAACGAGTTATTCCCAAACCAAAGTTTGCAAGAAAGACAGTTAAATTTTTCTGAGTTTTATTTGGACTATGGAACCTCTCTTATTGAAAAACTTCTAAAAGAATTGAAGCCTTTAGAAAATGAATTTAAAATTTTATTATTATAAAATTAAAATTATTCATATATCAAAAAAGGATGTTTTTTAATTTTATTTAAATAATTTTATTAGACAAAACTACATTTTTAATAATTTTATCAACACTATAACGTTTTCGCTTTTTTTTTTAGTAGAGCATTTTAACTACGTATAAACTTATGTAGTAAATTAGCATAAAATTAAATTTTTAATAAAAATTAAACACTTATGAAAACAAAATTACTTTTATTATTTGCGGTATTTATGACTGCTTTTAGCGTAAATTCGCAAACAATTTCTATTGTGGGTGAAGCTGCAGGTGGGTGGCCTGGTGAACCCGGAAACCCAGGACCAACAGATGTGCACCAAATGACTTCAACGGATGGAATAAACTGGACTTATACCGGTCTTGTTCTTACAAACGCTGGTGAAGTTAGTGGTTGTTCTGGAGCCAATTGTGGTGGCGTGAAATTTAGACAAGACAATTCTTGGACTACTAACTGGGGGTCTGCTTCATTCCCTTCTGGAACTGGCACACAAAATGGAACGAACATTCAATGTTTGGCTGGAACATATGATGTTACTTTTAATAGTGTTACAGGCGAATATAATTTCAGTGGTGGAGCCCCTATTCCAGTAGTTAAAATTGTTGGAACTGCTGTACCTGGTGGTTCTATAACAATGAATGCTTCAACAATAACTTCTTTTATTCTACCAACAACAACATTTACCAATGGACAAGCACAATTTGAAATAGATGGAGTTCTTGCTGGTGGATCTGGTTTTCCAACTGGCACAGCTACTGATTCATCATTATTTATACCTGTTACTGCTGGCACATACTCATCTGTGACTTTGGACTTAGGAACTGGAGATTATGTATTTACTGCAGCACCACTATATCCATTGATTGGTCTTATTGGCAGTGGAACAACAGGCACGGATGCAGGATGGGGTCAAGATATTGATATGACAACGTCAAATGGTGTGAATTATAAACTAAGTAATCAAGAATTATTTAGTGTAAATACAAGTAATGGTGGTCCAGCCGGATTAAAATTCAGAGAAAACAATGAATGGACTAACTCGTGGGGTGGAGTTTCATTCCCAAATGGTCCAATAGCAGGTGATAATAATGACATTATAGTTACTGCAGCTGGAACTTATAATTCATATTTCAATTACTCAACAAAAGTTTACAACTTTGTTAAAGTAGGTAGTATTTCATTGGTAGGTACTGCTGTAGGAGGATGGCCAGGCGAAACAGGAAATCCAGGTCCTGTTGATGTTCATATGATGACAACTACTGATGATGAAAACTACACTTTAACTAACTTGGTTGTTGTAGCTGGTCCATGCAAATTTAGAGAAGACAACAACTGGGACATTCCTTCTTTTGGAGGTGTTACTTTTCCAACAGGCTCTAATGCTACTGACAATGGGGATATAATTGTCCCAGCAGGTCAAGAAGGCACTTACAATGTAACTTTTAAAAAGAGTACTAAAGAATATACTTTCACATCTTCATTGGGAACATCAAATTTTGTGAAATCAAACTTTAAAGTTTTCCCTAACCCAACTAATAGTAGCTGGAACTTTACTTCGGCAAAAGAAGTAATTACTTCTATTCAGGTTATAGACATGTTAGGTAAAGTTGTTGCAACTTCTACTTCTACAACTGTTGATGCATCTGCTTTAAAAACTGGAGTTTATTTTGCAAAAGTAGCTACTGCTACTGCTACTGAAACTATTAAAGTGGTTAAAAACTAATAAAAATAAAAAAATGAAAGTAAAAAAGCAGTAATGAAATATTACTGCTTTTTTTTATAAATGAATTACTCCTACACATTATTTGACCATCTTTTTATAACTACGAACACGTTAATGTATAGCCAGTTATAATACCAGTATTAGGATTTACATCCCAAATTATGGATTGATCTCCATTAACAAAACGAATCCATCTTATTCCAGTATCAATCCTATTACATGCAGTTGCCGATGAATTCCCATACAAAATGCAATTAGCCATATTTGCTGGCACTGGTAATTGTGTAATTGCATTCAATATATATATCTGTGTTCCAATACCTACATTTGAGGCATTAACATTAGTGTAACAACTCAAATTTGTAGAACCAAAAGTAACACAAATATCTCCACAACCAATACTCTTTGGATTGCTAAAAAAATTACCTACAGCTTGTGTCGATTGTCCAACAAACAAGTTATCGACCGATATAATATTAGAAATGAGATTGCAACTGGTATTTAATCTAACCAACACACTTCCAAAACTTAAAGAATTTGGAACATTAATTGTTCTAGGCGACACAGTCCCACCAACATTCCCTACCCAATTAATACCTCCATCAAGTGAGTATTCAATATTTATAGAACTATATAGTCCCCCATTGTTAGTCCATACAAAAGTTACGCTTAAAGGGTTACTTGATGACCGAACTGCTGAAACCAAAGTAGGAGTTATACAATTTATATCAATTGTATTAGAAAAAACATCAGAACATCCTACAGTAGATGACATAATTCTGTATTTAATTGGATTAACATTTGGGATAGACCAAGCTCTTGGCGAAACACTAGAACCAGCATTACTAATCCATGTAACACCCCCATCAATTGAATATTGTAAATTTACAGTATTAGAATTGTTTCCATTATTATTCCAACTGAATGTTGCTAATAGGGGATTAGATGATGATCTTACAACAGAAATTAATGTTGGTGCTACACATAAACTGCAACTACTTACACTACCGAAAACAATATTAGAATAAGGGCTGCAAATTCCGTCGGGTATTTGAATTCTATATTTTATCGTACTGCTATATGGCATATTAATCCATACCCTAGGGGAAACTGGCGATCCAGAGTTTGATATCCAAGTAGTTCCTCCATTAAGAGAGTACTGTATTGTTACAGTCCCAAATGAATTTCCATTGTTATTCCAATTATAAGTAACATTATTATTTGCATCACGAGTAACACAATTTAATGTAGGAGCTATACAGGCCGCTTTTATACTAGCAAAACCAACAAAGATAAAAATTAAAAGAAAATATTTATCCAATTTAAAAGATACATTTTTTTTCATAAATAATTTATTTAAAGATTAGTCTTATAAAGATAATAAAATGGTTTTAAACACTGCATATCTTATTTCATTTTCTTAAAATCTTCAAAAGTTTGTAAAAATAAACTAAAAAGACTATCACAAATGACTACAACTTAATTTACCTGAACTACTGCGAGAAACAACAAACTATACATCTTGTTTTTAGAAAAATACAACTAACAACACATAATGAATTGCCAATAGTCATATTGGTTAAACTAGCAAGTATTATTCTATTTTTTAAACCAACAGCTAAGCACTTTAAATCTAAAAAATAAATTTGTACAAAAAATAATTACTAAAGATAAAGATTTGGCAAATAGCTAATCAAAAAATTAGAATTTAAAAAATAAAAAAAATCTAAATTACCAAATTTATTCAAAATAGTTTTTTTTAGGAAATGAAAAAATAGTTTAGTCTTTCAAATCAAACAATTATTAAGCTGAAAATTATTAAAAGTCTGTTATATCAAAAAGAAGTCATAAAATCGATTTAAATTACAAATGTTTATAATTAAGGTAACTATTAGACAAGCTTTTCATTAACTAAAATTATAAAACTAAATTTGTAAAAATTAGATTTTTAACAAAAAAAGCAGATTGAAAATATCTATTAATTAAGATTTTTCATTAAAGAACATATGTTTAATTTTCATCGTAATATTTTTTTATTTAAATCAAAAAGAAAATATTTTTATCTAATAAAATAATTTCTACCTTTATAAAAATTATTTTAAACTCTTAGCAATGAGACAACAACTAACTATGTTTTTTACATTTTTTGTAATTTTTTGTAATTCCCAAGACATCCTATGGGAAAAATCCCTTGGTGGCAAGCATGCCGATTACTTG
>CAZLEU010000120.1:0-8141 GCA_964558625.1 uncultured Flavobacterium sp. | reverse complement strand
GCCAAACGTTGTAAAAACAGTAACTAATGAAGAAGTTTCTTCAGAAGAACTGGGTGGAGCAAGTACGCATTCGACTAAATCGGGAGTGGCACATATTACATCACCAAATGGAATTGAATGTTTAGAGGATATCAAAAAATTATTGAGCTATATTCCTCAAAATAATAGAGAAACAACTCCAAAGTTACCATATGAAGTTGGAGTTGAAATACGTGAAAAATTAGACTCAATTGTGCCAGATAATGCCAATAAGCCTTATGATATGCACGACGTAATAGACAATATTATTGATGAAGATTCTTTCTTCGAAATTCATAAAGATTTTGCCGAAAACATTATTGTAGGATTTGCTCGTTTAGGAGGAAGAAGCATTGGTATTGTTGCTAACAATCCCAAATTTTTAGCAGGATGTTTAGATGTTAAATCATCCATAAAAGGAGCTCGATTTGTTCGCTTCTGCGATTGTTTTAATATTCCTTTACTAGTATTAGAAGATGTACCAGGGTTCTTGCCAGGAACCGATCAAGAATGGAATGGAATTATTGTTCATGGTGCCAAATTATTGTATGCTTTTAGCGAAGCAACGGTACCTAGAGTAACAGTAATTACACGTAAAGCTTATGGTGGTGCTTATGATGTAATGAACTCTAAACACATTGGTGCCGATATGAATTTTGCGTGGCCAAGTGCAGAAATTGCAGTAATGGGAGCAAAAGGAGCATCCGAAATAATCTTCAAAAAAGAAATAAGTGAGGCAGCTGATCCAACAGCAAAATTATTAGAAAAAGAAGCAGAATATGCAGAACTATTTGCAAACCCCTATACAGCAGCACAACGAGGTTTTATCGACGAGGTTATTTTGCCAAAAGAGACTCGTAGAAAACTCCTAAAAGCTTTCAGTATGTTAGAAAATAAAATAGTAGATACTCCAAAACGAAAACACGGAAATATACCTTTGTAGAAAAATAAAAGCCTGAAAATTATTTCAGGCTTTTATTTTTAAAAATATTCATTACTAATTCATTAGTTTTTCAAATAATGTTGCATTTCCTTTGATTTTCGCAACATTTTCTCTTCCTATTAAAGATATTAACTTCAATTCTATTCCCTCTTTTATCGTTGCTTTTGCAGCCTCATCTTTAGCATTAAAAAGCATTTTGTGTTTGGCTCTAAACAACCCAAAAAGATTTTTTTCTAAATCAGTTGTTAGTTTCACAAAAGGTTTTACATCTTTTACATCACTAGTCGCTTTTGTATCATAAATGCTAACTTCTTTTGTAGCGGCTTGCTCTATTACTTTTGATTCCTGAGCATTTGAACTTACTGAAAACCCAATTGCTATAATAATGGCTAAAATATATTTTTTCATTTTTTTTTTAAATTAAATTAGAATCCAAATCTAAAGTAATTTTATCAAAGGACAAAATATATTTTAAAATTTAGTAAACAAAAAACAGTCATAAATTTTATTTATATGACTGTTTTTTTGTTTTAGGTAATTTTGATAAAATTAATTACCACCTCTACGCCCTTTTTTTTCTGAACGTTTTTCTAACATTTTGTCTTTTCTTTCTTCAAAATTTTGTTCCCATTTTGTGTACTGATCAGCAGTAAGGATAGTCTTCATCTCTTTTTTTAGAGAAGCAACTTCATCTTGCATTTTGGTTTTCATAGCTTCTCTTTCTTCTGCTGTAGGTTTAGTTCCAGTAGCTCTTATAGCGTCCATTTCTTTTTTCTTAGCCTCTCTTATTTCTGATTTTTTTGTCATAAGAGTTTTAACTTGTTCGGCTTGTTTAGTACTTAAGTCTAACTCTTTTGTTAATCTTTTTACTTGTAAATCAACTCTTTCTTGTGGTGTGAGTTTTTCTCTTTCTTCTTTTCCCATTTTACGTTCTTGTGCAAATGCTGTCATCCCAAAAGCTAGTGCTAATACTAAAATTAAATTTTTCATTTTATATTTTTTTAAATGTTTATAGCTATAAGACTATGCAAACTTTAAAAGGTTTATTCATTAACAAAAGTTTACTATTTTGAAATAAAATCCCTTTTTCAAAATAGTATTTATATGACTTAGCTCATATTTTGTATAAAAGATTAATTGCACTATTGTGTAATAAAAATAATTTATGGAAACGTTAGAAAAAATGTCAATAGAAAATTATGTGACGCAAGATTTCAGAATTGCGACTCTTTTTTCAAAATACAAAATCGATTTTTGTTGTAATGGTAGCATGTCTCTTGATGAAGTTTGTAAAAATAAAGGTTTAAGTGTTGATAATATCAAAAATGAAATTGATGTAATTTTTACTTCTAATTCTATTTCAGAAATAGATTATAAATCATTTACACCAGATTTATTGATTGATTACATTTTAGATAATCATCATGTATATGTTGAAGAGAATGTACCTATTTTGTTTTTGCACTTAGAAAAATTATGCAAAGGTCATGGCGAAAATCATCCAGAATTATTTGTAATAAATAACTTATTAAAAATAAGTGGTGGTGAATTACTTAATCATTTGAAAAAATAAGAAATTATATTGTTTCCATTTATTAAACAAATGGTAAATGCAATTAAAAACAATCAAACTATTCAGCAACCTCAAATTGGAGATGTCGAGAATCCAATAGGAATGCTTAAACACGATCATGAAATGGAAGGAAATTTATTTGCTAAAATTTCGGAATTAACGAATGAATATAAACCACCAATTGATGCTTGTGAAACATATAAAGTAACCTTTGCAATGTTAAAACAATTTGAAGAAGATTTACACAAACATATTCATCTTGAAAATAATATTCTATTTAAAAAAGCTTTAGCATTGGAACAGTGTTTTTCTATAATTTAATCAAGGAAATGTAAAAAAAACATGTCTTGAATCTAATGAAAAAATAGAATTCTTGTTGTATATTTGCTCTGTGAAAAAAATTATGATCATAATAATTCTTGCAATATTTCTAAAACCTATTCTTCCGGTTATAGATTATATTATTAATTATGATTATATCTCAAAAGTATTGTGCGAAAACAAGGCTAAACCAGAACTTAAATGTAATGGTAAGTGTCATTTGATGAAAGAATTGGCTAAAGCATCTGAAAATGAGAAACCTATTAATTCAGATAAAAAAGACAATTCCAAGCAAGAGATTGAAGTCTTGTTTTTTCAAGAAATAGAAATTGCAGATTTTGGTATTAATTATGGACTTAGTAAATTTTCAATAAATGCTAATTATTCAGATACTTATGCTTTTCTGACTAATAATTCTGTTTTTCATCCACCCATAATTATTTCTTAATTTTTATAGTATGTCAATTCAGAATCATTGAATTGACTGGATTATTGTGTCCAAATTGTTTTAAAAGAGAGATCTTATAAGACAAACTATTTTATAAACTTTAATTAATAAAAAATGAAATTTCAATTAAAAAATATTGCAATCAGTATGATTGCCGCTTTAGCATTAACATCATGTAATAAAGATGATGAAGCAATTACAGGAAATGGAAACGTAACCATAAATTTTGAAAACGGTTTTGAAGATCAAGGCGGAATTACAATCGGAACCACTTTTAGAAAGACTACTAATAATCAATATTATAACTATTCTTGCTTAAAATACATAATCTCCAATGTTGTTTTGATAAAAGCAGATGGAACAGAAATAAAATACAATTATAATGATCCAAATACAGGTGCTTTTATCATTGATCAAGCAGACGGTTTGACAGAACATCCTGCAACATTAACTGGAATTCCTGCTGATGATTATACAAAAATTCGCTTTGGAATAGGAATCTCTCCAGAAGCCTATAATTTAGGCGAAAACGGACAAGCTACTTTTTGGACAAAGGCAGTAAATGCAGGAATGGTATGGACATGGGCATCTGGTTATCGTTTTGTAAAATTAGAGGGTGTCTATGGAGAAACACAAGCCACAGCAACAAATGTATTTGCTCATCATTTTGCAAACATGGGGAATGTTTTGGCTAATGGAACACCAAATTTATACAAAGAAGTTACCCTAGATTTACCTACAACAGCAAAAGTTCGTACAAATGTTTCTCCAGTTGTACATATCATGGCAGATTTTACAAAACACCTTGATGGTGATACAAAAATCATTCTTGATGAAACAACCAGTGATGCCATGAGTGGTTCAATGCAATGTGTAAGAGATATGGTTGCTAATTTGACTAAAATGTTTACCGTAGAACACGTTCATAATGACTAATTCGAAATCATAAAATCTGAAATAACTTTCTTCACAGATCGTGGAGAAAGTTGTTTTTTATTAAATCAAAAAAAATGAAAACGAAATTAATAGTCACATTTTTAGGGCTACTCTTAGTTTCTTGTAGTAATAGTGATTCAGATAGCGATTACGAATCCATTACTCTTGAAAAACCATCCAATTTTCCGCCCATAAAATTCAATAGTCAAGAAAACCCAGTTACAAAAAGCGGTGTTGAGCTTGGGAAAATGCTTTTTTATGAAGGCGATTTAGCTTCCGATGGCGTTGTTTCTTGTGGATTTTGTCACATTCAATCTGACGCCTTCACGCATCACGGACACACATTGAGTCATGGTATTGAAGGTCTTGCAGGAATGCGAAATACTCCTGCCGTTCAAAATATGGCTTTTATGGAAAACATAATGTGGGATGGTGTTTTGCACAATCTTAGCACCATGGCGTTAGCTCCCATTAGCAATCCAGTGGAAATGAATGGTAATTTTGAAGTTATAGTTAAAAAATTGGAAAATTCAACCAAACATAATTACAAAACCCAATTCAAAAAGGCATTTGGAACAGAGGAAATTTCAGCCAATAAGATACTGTTTGCACTTGGACAATTTATGGCAACAATGGTTTCCTCTAATTCTAAATATGATAAATATGTTAGAAATGAAGGTGTTTCATTAACAACCGATGAATTGCAAGGAATGTCAATTTTTAATCAAAAATGTGCCTCTTGTCATACAACCGATTTGTTTACCGATCAGTCCTTTAGAAATACAGGTTTAACATACAATAATATTCTGAAAGATATTGGAAGACAAAGAGTTACACTCGATCCTAGTGATTATATGAAATTTAGAGTGCCGAGTTTGAGAAATGTTGAACTAACAAAACCCTACATGCACGATGGCAGATTTTATACTTTAGAAGCTGTTTTAAACCATTATTCATCTGGAATGGTAGATTATCCAAATTTAGATCCAATTTTCAAGCAAAACGGAAATACTGGAATTCCACTTACAGATCAGGAGAAACAATTACTGATTGTTTTTTTAAAAACACTTACAGATTATCAATTTATAACCGACAAACGATTCTCAGAATATTAAAAATGAAAAAAATACTAATTCTATTTTTGATCACATTTCAACTAGCTTTTGCTATTGAAAAAGACAGTTTGTCAAGATCAAATGCATTTAAAAAATATTATCTAATTCCTGAAAAAGTTTTTTGTGATGCTTGCGGATGTTCTGCAAGTGGTGGAAGTATGGGATTTGCTTCTATGCTAAATTCTAATTTTGTTGGAGTACGCTATTTTAATCAACAATATAAAAGTCGATTTGGTATATATAGTAACTCTCCTTGGTACGATGAAAATTACAATACAACTCAAGTTTGGGCTCGTATTCCAGTGATGAAAAATATTCAAGTTTCAGCATTAATTCCTTATCATTCACACAATCGCGATTCGGAAACTGGCGAGGAAAACATTGCTGGTTTGGGAGACATTACAGTTATGGCAATGTATAAATTGTATCAAACACATCGTGATAGCACTTACTTTGCACATACATTGCATGTTGGTGGAGGCGTTAAAGCACCAACTGGAACTTTTGACGAAGCAAACAATATAGGAAAAATCAATAAAAGCTTCCAATTGGGAACAGGAAGTTGGGATTTTCAATTAGTTTCTGAATACATCATAAGAAGAAAGAAGTTTGGATTGAATACGATGTTAAATTATACTTTTAAGTCAGAAAACGACAAGTTTTACCGCTATGGAAATCAATTTAATTATTCTGGAACTTTTTTCTATTTGTATGAAAAAGATAAGCTTTCGATAGCGCCACAAGTTGGCTTTGCAGGCGAAGTTTATGAGTCAAATTACAGTCATAAAATTCTGCAAGAAGAAACCGCTGGCGATATTATTTTCGGAAAAATTGGTTTTGAAGTAGGGCGCGATAAGTTTTCTATGGGTATGAATACGATGGTTCCTATAAATCAAAATTTAGCAGCAGGAAACATTGAAGCAAAATACCGTTGGAGTATAAATTTGAATTACAGTTTGTAATTTTTTTATATATTAGCCATCTAACCTTAAAACAAAAACTATGGAAGAATTTGAAAACCAACATCCCAAACCACTATCTGTTAAAGATTGGCTTGTAACTTTATTATTAATGGCAATTCCAGTAGTTGGAATCGTTTTGCTATTCGTTTACGCTTTTGGAAGCAATGAAAATCCAAATCGTCAAAATTGGGCTAAAGCACAACTAATTATGTTAGCAATCGTTTTTGCATTAGTCATTTTTATGATGATTGTTTTTGGTTCCATTTTTGCTGCAGCAATGGCGACACAAAATTAAAAACCAATAAAAAAAGGAACTCAATTTTTATTTGAGTTCCTTTTTTATTTTTATTAAATTGAAGTTTATTTCCCCAAATACTCAGCAATTTTTGCATCACCATCAACCACTACTTTCATTAATCCGTGTTTGCTTAATCCTTTGCTTGCTGCATCCCATTTTTTTCCGCTCAATGCCGATTTTTCTTTTAAATCGCCTATTGAAATTCCTTCATTAGCTTTCAAAATTTCGATAATCCATTTTTCATCTTCTGTCAATTCTACTTGCTTTTTCTCTGGTCTCATTTGTGGGAAGAAAAGCACTTCTTGAATAGAAGGATTATTGGTTAAGAACATTGTCAATCTATCCATTCCAATTCCTAATCCAGAAGTTGGCGGCATTCCGTATTCTAATGCTCTTAAAAAGTCTTCATCTATAATTCCGTTGGCTTCATCATCACCTTTTTCACTCAATGCCATTTGTGCCTCAAAACGCTCACGTTGGTCAATTGGATCATTTAATTCTGAATAAGCATTTGCGATTTCTTTTCCACAAACCATCAACTCAAAACGCTCGGTTAATTCAGGATTGTCCCTGTGCGATTTACACAACGGCGACATTTCTTTTGGATAATCTGTAATAAAGGTAGGTTGAATAAAATTTCCTTCACATTTAGCCCCAAAAATTTCATCAATCAATTTCCCTTTACCCATAGTTTCATCAACCTCTATTCCCATCGATTTTGCCGCTTCAAAAAGTTCTGCTTCTGTTTTTCCAGAAATATCAAAACCTGTAAAGTTTTTAATAGCATCGGTCATCGTAACTCTTGCATAAGGTGCTTTAAAACTTACTTTATGTTCTCCAAAAGTTGCATCAGTAGTACCATTAACAGCATTGGCACAATGTTCCAATAAATTTTCGGTAAACTCCATCATCCAGTTGTAGTCTTTGTAAGCTACATAAATTTCCATTGCGGTAAATTCTGGATTATGTGTTCTATCCATACCTTCGTTTCTGAAGTTTTTTGAAAACTCATATACACCATCAAAACCACCTACAATCAACCTTTTTAGATACAATTCATTAGCAATTCTTAGGTATAACGGAATATCCAAAGCATTATGATGCGAAATAAAAGGTCTAGCTGCCGCACCACCTGGAATAGCTTGCAAAATAGGCGTTTCCACTTCCATGTATCCAGCAGCGTTGAAAAAATTTCGCATCGCATTAAAAAGCTTAGTTCTTTTTACAAATACTTCTTTTACATTTGGATTTACAACCAAGTCCACATAACGCATTCTGTAGCGCAATTCGGCATCATTAAAAGCGTCGTGTACTTTTCCATCCTCATCAACCTTTGGTAATGGTAACGGACGCAAAGTCTTACTCAAAAATGTAAAATTATCAACCCTTACACATTGCGCACCAACTTTGGTCATGAATAATTCTCCTTCAACACCAATAAAGTCACCTAAATCAGTCAATTTTTTAAAAACTTGATTGTATAATGTCTTATCTTCACCTTCACATATAACATCCCTGTTAAAGTAC
>CAZLEU010000119.1:0-8255 GCA_964558625.1 uncultured Flavobacterium sp. | reverse complement strand
TAACCATTTGGCAATAAGGCTTATTTTTATTGTTATTATAATAATTTTGATGATACTCTTCAGCTTTATAAAACTTCTTGAAAGGCTCTAAAGTTGTAACTATTTTACTAGAATAAATTTTAGAATCATTCAATTCATCAATAATGCTTTGAGCGGCTTTTTTTTGCTCTTCATTTTTATAAAAAATCACCGAACGGTATTGTGTGCCTACATCTGCTCCCTGTCTATTCAACGTTGTTGGATCATGAACTGTGAAAAATACTTTGAAAATTTCATCCAAATTGGTTTTGGTTTTATCATACGTAATCTCGACAACTTCGGCAGCGCCAGTTGTACCAGTACAAACTTCTTCATAACTGGGATTTTCAACATGACCGCCTGCAAAACCAGAAACTACCTTTTCAACACCTTGTAAGTTTTCATAAACTGCTTCTACACACCAATAACACCCACCACCTAAAACTATGGTTTGCTTCGTCTGTTCGCTATCAGTCAATCCAATATTTGATTGGGTTGCGATTCCATCTGGTATAAAGTCTAACGAAATAGCGTTCATACAATATCTTTTTCCAGTTGGTTTTGGTCCATCATCAAATAAATGACCTAAGTGCGAATCACATCGCCCACAATTGGCTTCAATCCTTCTCATTCCATAAGAGTTATCATCTTTGAAGGTGATACTATTTTTGTTTTCTTGTTCAAAAAAACTTGGCCAACCACAACTGCTAGTAAATTTTTGGTCAGATTTGAAAAGTTTATATCCACAAACTGCACAATAATAAGTTCCTTTTGTCTCAGAATTCCACATCGTTCCAGTAAAAGCTCTTTCGGTATCGGCTTCACGTGCCACCGCATATAAATTAGGTGATAAAATCTTCTTCCACTCTGCATTTGATACGTTCAATCTGGTTGTATCTGTATTCGAATAATAAGGGTTTTCAGGTTTGCTAATTACGTTCTCCATAGTTGTTGATTCTGATTTTTTAGTTGATTGACCACAAGCGTTAAAAATAAACAATTGCATAATCATTAAACAATTTAAAAGCTTTTTCATTATAATTAAGTTTAAATTATACTACAAATTTACATTAGATATACGATGCAAAATGTCGTATGGCTTACAAATTGTTATCAATTAAGGAAAGTTTAACGGTTGTTAATCAAATTTTCACAATCCCTTTTTTGTATAAATTCAATGCTTCTTGAAGAATAGATTCAATCTTTTTTATTGGCAAATCTTTCTTTACATCAAAAAGCATAATCTTCATTCGAGACCTTTTTTCAATAATTAAATCTGAATGGTTTAAATGATTTCCTTCAACAATCCCTATATAAGGTTGCTGAAATTTTTTATGAATCCACAAATAGCAAAACATTTTTCCTTTATAACAAAAAAAAGGCATTCCATATTTCATAACATTAGTAATATCCTCATCTTGCTTCAATATTATTTCTTTTAAAGCCATCAAAATTTCCCGTTCAGGTTCTTTCAAATTGAGATAAAATTCAATAAGGTTTTCCATTTCTAATATTTTTATTTAGAACCAAATGTATCATTATTTTTATTCAACTAAACACAAGTTAAACTTTTCACAAACTCCAAAAGTGAAAAAAAAGCGAAAATATTTTCGTATTTTTGACGAGTATAAAAATTCTATGAGAGAAGAACAAGTCATATTAGTCAACGAAAAAGACGAACCAATTGGTCTAATGAATAAACTTGAGGCTCACGAAAAAGCAGTTTTGCATCGTGCGTTTTCGGTTTTTGTTTTAAATGATAAAAATGAAGTTATGCTACAACAACGTGCGCATCACAAATACCATTCGCCCTTGTTGTGGACAAATACTTGTTGTAGTCATCAACGTGCTGGTGAAACTAACATTGAAGCTGGAAAACGCCGTTTGTTCGAAGAAATGGGTTTCAAAACAGAATTGAAAGAGTTATTTCATTTTATTTACAAAGCACCTTTTGACAATGGTTTGACAGAACACGAACTCGATCATGTAATGATTGGCTATTCTAACGAAGAACCCAATATAAATTGTGACGAAGTAGAAAGCTGGAAATGGATGAAGATTGAAGATATTAAAGAAGATATGATTCAAAATCCTGAAATTTATACCGTTTGGTTCAAAATTATTTTTGGCGAATTTTACCATCATATAGAAGAACACAAAATATAAGAACACATATATCAGAATAATTAGAAAGACACCATCATTATGAAAGTAACTGTTTCTAGAAAAGCTCATTTTAATTCGGCACATCGATTGTACCGAAAAGATTGGACAATGGAACAAAATGATGCTGTTTTTGGAAAATGCAACAACCCAAACTTTCATGGACATAATTACGACCTAATTGTTTCTGTAACTGGAGAAATTGATAGCGAAACTGGTTATGTAATAGACACCAAAGTTCTTGCAGATTTAATAAAAGAACATGTCGAAGATATTTTTGATCATAAAAATCTGAATCTTGATGTTCCTGAATTTGCTAATTTAAACCCAACAGCAGAAAATATAGCTGTTGTAATTTGGAACAAACTAAGAGCAAAAATCGAATCCGACAAAGAGGTTGAAATAACTCTTTACGAAACACCTCGTAACTTTGTAACCTATAGAGGCAACTAAAATGACTTTAAAAGTAGGCGACAAAATCCCAAACTTTACAGCAAAAGACACTAATGGAAGTATTTTTGACAGTAAAGATTATATAGGAAAACAACCATTGGTGATTTATTTTTACCCAAAAGACAACACACCTGGCTGCACAACTCAAGCTTGTAGTTTCAGAGATAATTATCAAGATTTTAAAGCATTAGGAGCAGAAGTTATTGGAATAAGTTCAGATACAGTTCAATCACATATTCAGTTTAAGAGTAAATTCAACTTGCCTTTTATATTACTTTCTGATAACGATAAAAAAATCCGTTCTCTTTTTGGAGTTCAAAATAACTTGTTTATAATTCCAGGTCGAGAAACATTTGTAACCGACAAAAGCGGAATCATTTTACTAATTTTCAACAGTATGTCTGCCAATATTCATATTGAAAAAGCATTAGCAATCTTAAAGCAGCAAATAGAGTAATGTATTCAAAATTTTGCATATTTGCATTTTAATTACACTACATGAAATTTTATCCATTACAGTTTAAACCCATTCTTAAAGATAGAATTTGGGGTGGAACAAAACTAAAAACCTATTTAAACAAACCGATAACCTCTGAAATCACAGGAGAGAGTTGGGAAATATCGACTGTAGAAAATGATGTTAGCATAATTGCCAATGGCATTTTTAAAGAAAAAACGTTAAACGAAATCATTACAGAATTTCCAGAAAAAATTTTAGGAACAAAAGTGTATGAGCAATTTGGTGAACAATTCCCATTACTTTTTAAATTTCTTGATGCTCGCGAAGATTTATCAATTCAGGTTCATCCCAATGACGAATTGGCTGCTAAACGCCATAATTCATTTGGTAAAACCGAAATGTGGTATGTGATGCAAGCCGATGAAAATGCTCGACTTATAGTTGGCTTCAAAGAGAAATCTTCACCAAATGAGTATTTAAAAAATCTCGAAAACAAAACTATAATCGAAATACTTGATACAAAAAAAGTAAAAAAAGGAGATGTTTTTTTCCTCGAAACTGGAACTGTTCATGCAATTGGAGCTGGAACTGTTATTGCCGAAATTCAACAAACCTCTGATATTACTTATCGACTTTATGATTTTGACAGAATTGACAATCAAGGAAATAAGCGTGAACTACATGTCGATTTAGCTTTAGATGCCATAAATTATACTGTTGTTGATGCTCAAAAAGAATATTCTAAAGTTAAAAATGCGTCAAACGAAATGGTAAGTTGTCCTTATTTTACGACTAATTTTATTCCGCTTGACGGAAAAATTGAAGTCAGAAAAGACAAAAAATCATTTACCGTTTATATGTGTGTAGAAGGCCATTTTGAACTAAAATATAAAGGAGGAAGCTACAATTATAAAACTGGTGATACCATATTAATTCCAGCAGAAATGACTTTATTTGAAATTAATGGAAAAGCCTCTTTGTTAGAAATATACATTTCTTAACCTTTATTAGAAAGATTATATGTAATTTTGCATCAAATTTTAAAAAATAGAAGAAAATGCCAAGTGTTAAAAATTTAAAAAAAGATATCAATTACGTTTTAGGTGATATTATTGAGGCTGTTTACTTGTACGAAATGGCTACAACAGGAAAACCTTCAACAGAAAGCAATGCAGTAATTGATGAAGCCATCACTACTTTCGATAATCTGATTACAAAAGTAAATGCTAAAAATGTTGAAAACAAAAAAGCGCATTTCAAACAAATTGGAACAGAATTAGAACAAGCTGCAAATCAATTGGTTGAAAAAATCAACGCTTTACAATAAAAAAAAGCATAAAAAAAGTTGAATTTTATTTTGCATATTTAAAATTCAACTTTATATTTGCACCCGAAATGAGACGCCGATGTAGCTCAGCTGGCTAGAGCAGCTGATTTGTAATCAGCAGGTCGTGGGTTCGAGTCCCTCTATCGGCTCTAAATAAAAAACCATAAGTTTAATCACTTATGGTTTTTTTGTTTATAATTATTTTTTTTAAAAAAATTACAAAGTAATATCATCAACACACACAACAGAAGAATATATTTGATCTGCTACATCTGTAACTATAAATATTACATATACTTCATCTCCTAAATTTGGAAAATTCAATGTTCTTGTTAACCAACCTGTTGAACCAGCATAGTCATCACCACTATCAGGTAAACCAGGAAAACCATTACATTGTGTATTTCCAGCAGTACCAACAGTATTAACACTTGTAATAAACTCTGAATGTGCTCCATTAGCACCCACTACAATCGCCATAAAAGAATCATCAAATTGAGTATCAACAAATTCTTGAAATTCTGCTGAAAGAAAATTATATTTAAAACTTAATGATGTTAAATTAGTAGCACTAATTGGTCCAACAAACATCATACTCGATGCACCTCCAATAGCATTGTTTGCTGAAATTAAATGATTTCCTGATGTGATAGAACCAAAATTTGAACCAAATGGATTGACACATCCTTGAGCTCCTGTCAAAATATTTCCATCACCAATGAAACTAACCCCAGAATTTCCTGACTCAAACCCAAGATTACCGTTAAAATTAGTCGTTGTAGCAGCTGCTGTTTGGTATTCTAAAACATAATCGCTTTGTAATCCTAAACCAGCATCATCTTTCATTGCAGTAGTCAATGTTACTTTTATGTTCGAGTTAGCTGCAAATGCTTTCTTAGGAGTAAAAGTAAATATTGCAAAACCATTAGATGCTTCATTAATTGCGATTGTACCTCCTACTTTTTCATTATTTTCAGTTACTATAAAAGAGTCTGATGTTATAGAACTCAAAAGAACTTTGTCATTAAAAAAGAAAAGTATTGGAATATTTGAAGGGTATATCTGATTGGAAACAGATGGTACGGCTTGAGCAATGTTAAGTGCCCCAGAATCATTTGTATCAGTTATAGATGTAACACCTGCGGTTCCAGTATTCTTAATAACATAAGTTGACTCAGGTTCCTGCTGAGCATTGTCATCATCTTTACTACAACTTGTTATTGCAGGTAAAGACATAATTAAAATCGAAAAACCTAAAATAATTTTTTTCATATTGCTTTTTTTTAGTTAAATGTATTCAAAGTTACTAAAAAATTTAACACTATTTTATAATTATTTCATTTTCAACATTAAAAGCCTTTTCCGAGTCTATTTTTATAAAACTCTTTCAACTTCTTTCCATACATCGATTTTGCCACTTTAGGCGTCATCATTTTTTGTATAGTGTCTAAATATTTCAAGTTAACATCTGGAATTTCTGACAAAGCAATAAAAGGAGCTACTTCATAATCTTTATTATTTAAAGCAAAATTTACTGCATACAAATAACGTCTTTTAGTGACCAAATCTTGTTCTTTGGTTATACTGTCGGCTTTTGCATATTCTTTATTTTGTAAAGCCTTAAATTGCATTTGAACTAAGTCTAAATTCTTATCAGTATATCTAGTATTTACCATTTTATATTCTTCAAACTTATCATGGTTTTTTGAACCAGTAATTTTGGCATCGGAAAGATAATTTTCTAAAGACGTTTGTATCGAAATCTCTCCTGCCTCAGCAAAAAAAGGAATGTTATTATCTAACGAATTGGTTACACCTCTATCCAAAAAGAGATAATACATTTCAGGAGAATCAATTTTTAAGTGGCTTTCAAAAATTGGTTTGCCATCAATTCTTATAGTGTCAATAGGAACCAGAAGTGTGTCAACTATTTTTTGTATGTAAAGTGTTCCTTTGTTTAATCCTTTAATGTTTCCTGTTATGTGCAAATTGCTTTCATTTTTGTTACAAGAAACAACTAAAAATGCTAATGATAGAATGATTAACTGTTTTTTCATTTTATAATTTTAATAATTCGCAAAGAAATGAAAAATAAAAAGTTTCACAATCTTTATTCATAAAAAAACTCTTGCTGAACAAGAGTTAAAAATTTAGTCAAATTTATTTTTTAAATAATATTTTCCATCTAAATCATCATCAAAATCGTCTACTATAGGTTTTGGTTTAGGCTTACTAGCAGAAACTTTCTTTTTCCAAAGTTCAAAATTCTCTTTAGACAATCTTTTTCGCAATAGTTCAGTCACTTCATTTTCTGTAATACCAAACTCAGCTTTTAAAACCTCAAAAGGTTTTTTTTCCTCTTGAGCCATACTGATAACTCGTTCTAACTGTTCGTTGTCAAGTTCTACTCTTTTACTTTTTTTCATTAGTCGAAAAGCACAATTTTAATGTTAATTCTTATTCTACAATCAATTTATATACCAATATTAAGAAAAAAAATAATTACTTTTTATTTTTCATTACTTTTTTTAAAAATTTATTTGACAATTCTAAAAGTAAGATTTATCCTTGCTCCTATTTCTTTAGAACTTTTCGGAATTTGATGTTTCCAAAAATGCTGTGTAGCTCCTTTCATCACAAGTAAACTTCCGTCTTCAAGATGAATATTTTGTCTTTGATTGGTTATGTTGTGTTTTAACTGAAAAATCCTTTCGGCTCCAAAACTAACAGAAGCAATTATTGGATTTCTACCCAGTTCTTTCTCATTATCGGCATGCCATCCATTGCTATCTCTTCCATCTCGATAATAATTGAGTAAGACTGTTGTGAAATTTTCATTACATACAGTCTCAACTTCATTTTTAATAAACATTAATAATGGATTCCATCTATTGGGTTGCATTATGATATTGGAGTATCCATATGGTTTCCCTTCATTTCCATAAAGTGAAGTCAATCTGGGTTGCAGAAATTTTTTACCATATACAACAATTTCATCTTGTTGCCAAGGGATTTCATTTTTGAGTAGTTCAAAAAGCGATTTAGTCTTATCAGAGTTGAAAAGTGAAGGATGATACTCTATTTCAGCATCGGGTAAATCAAAGGTTATTTTCTCTTTTGGAAATAATAAATTCATAAATCAAAAATAAAAAAACCGTTCGAATTAACGAACGGTTTCATGTTATTAAATTATACTAGTCTTTATTTTTATCTTCGAGCACGAATTTATGAATAAATCCTCCGACCAACGCTCCAGCTAATGGTGCAACCCAAAACAACCAAACTTGTGCTAATGGTTCACCACCAACATACAAAGCTTGTGATAGGGAACGAGCAGGGTTAACAGATGTGTTTGTTATTGGGATACTTATAAGATGAATTAAAGTTAATGCTAAACCAATTGCAATCCCAGCGAATTTACCATGAGCAAACTTATCGGTGGCCCCTAGTATTATAATCAAAAACATCATTGTAAGTACAAACTCGGCAACAAAACAGGCTTCCATTGAGTAACCTTCTGGAGAAAAAGCACCAAATCCGTTTGAAGCAAATGCACCAGCTTTAGTATTATCAATAGCAAAACCTGCTTTTCCAGACAATATAAAGAATAATGTAGTCGCTGCTAAGAATGCTCCCGCGCATTGTGAGAGAATGTAAGGAATCAAATCCTTTGCTTTAAATTTTCCTCCAGCCCATAACCCGACTGAAACAGCTGGATTAAAATGTCCACCTGAAAGATGTCCAACAGCATAAGCCATTGTCAATACGGTAAGTCCAAAAGCTAGTGAAACACCAACAAATCCGATCCCTAAATCTGGAATTCCTGCTGCAAAA
>CAZLEU010000118.1:0-8304 GCA_964558625.1 uncultured Flavobacterium sp. | reverse complement strand
TGAAAAAAATTACACTCCTAATCGCCTCACTTTTCTACCTTACAACTTTTGGTCAAGGAAAAGTTGCTGAGAAAGTTTCTCAACTTCTCTCGCAAAAGGCAAATTTTAAACATTTTTCTGTTTTAAATCAAGACAATTCTATTGCTAACAAAGAAACCGAAAAAGTAGTTGAAACTGCTACGTTTGCAAAAATTAAAAATAGTGTTGTAAACGACATTGTTCAAAATAAATATGAGTATTTAGAAATTGAAATTCCATATCAAAATACATCTATTGAAGTACAATTGTACAAGACCAATATTTTTGCAGAAGATTTTCAACTTGATACTGATAAATCCAAAAACATCACCTATGAACCAGGTGTATATTATAGAGGAATTGTTAAAAATGACATGAATTCATTGGTCTCATTTAATTTTTTTAAAAATGAATTGAACGCCATTATTTCCAATAGACTTTATAGCAATCTAGTAATTGGAAAATTAGATAAAAAAAATAATGTAACTGATTATATTATTTATTCTGACGCTGAAATGAAAGTTTTCAATGATTTCAAATGTGGAACAAAAGATACTCCTTCAACTGATGAAATTTTAAATAAAAGTATCCAATCTCCAGAAAGTACAAAATGTGTAACGATGTATTTTGAAATTGATTATGATATATATACATCCAACAATAGTAGTACAACTACTACTACCAATTGGATGACATCTTTGTTCAATAACATTCAAACGTTATATAACAATGATGGAATTACAATATCCTTAAAATCGACTTACATCTGGACAACTCTCGACCCATATGATGGAATTGGTACAAGTTCATCGGATTATTTATATAAATTTAACGAAGTTAGACCTGTCTTTAACGGTGATGTTGGACAATTGTTAGGAATTGATGGTGGCGGATTGGGTGGAGTTGCTATTGGGACAAACGGTATTTGTACTGAAAGCAATTTTAGTTATTCTGATGTAAATCTCTCTTATAATACGGTTCCAACTTATTCATGGACTGTAAATGTTATTGCTCATGAATATGGGCATTTATTGGGTTCGCCTCATACACATGGTTGTCATTGGAATGGAGATGATACTGCAATTGATGGATGTGGACAATCGCAAGGTTATTTTGAAGGAAATTGTAATGAAGGTCCAATTCCTTCAGGAACTGTAAAAGGAACTATTATGAGTTATTGCCATCTGGTTAGTGGTGTTGGTATAAATCTAAGTAATGGTTTTGGACCACAACCAAAAGCCTTAATTTTGAGCAAAGTAAATGGTGGTGCATGTCTAAGTACAGACTGTGTTAACACATGTATTAATACCGTTTCTGCTGTAAATATTGGTACGGTTACAAATAATTCGGCAACTATAACTTGGACAGAAGCTGGTTCGGCAACAAACTGGCAAGTAGCTATTTACCCATTTACCTCTACTCCAACGAGCTGGTCAACGGTTACAACTCCTAGCTTTTCTCAATCTGGACTTACTGCCAATACTTATTATGTTGCAGCTGTTAGACCAAATTGTACTAATGGCTTAATCGGTTCATCAAGGAAAATAATCTTCGCTACAGGTGCTAACTATTGTAGTAGCGTCGTTTTTTATGATACAGGTGGCGCAAATGGTAATTATGAAGATTACCAAACTATTTACCGAACGATGATTCCAAATGTTGCCAATAATAAAGTAAAATTAACCTTCAACGAGTTCTCTTTGGAACAAGATTACGATTATATCTATGTGTATAACGGAAATTCAACAGCTTCACCGAGTTTTAATGTTGATGGTTATACAGGTTCTACTATCCCAGGACCTTTTACTTCTACGGCTTCTAATGGAGCATTGACTATGAAATTTTACTCAGATGGTGGTGTTGTCGATTCTGGTTGGAAGGCAACTACATCGTGTATACCAAGCTTGGGAACGAGTGAATTTGATGGCATCGATTATACTTATGCTCCAAATCCAACGAATGGTAATGTAACTATTACTTCTAAAGACAATGTTACAGAGCTAGCTGTTTATAGTATAACTGGACAATTGTTATTAGAACAAAAACCAAATCAAAGCAATTTGAATGTTAACCTGGCTTCTTTTGCAAACGGAACTTACTTCTTCAAATTAAAATTTGATGATAAAGAAGTTAATTTTAGAGTTGTAAAACAATAGGACTTAAATATAAATTTATAAAAAAATCCGTTCGCAGTTGTGAACGGATTTTTTTTATGAAAAAGTATTTTTATTATTCTCTTCTTCCTAATATTTGAAAAGCCCAATATAATAGTGAAGCCAACGCTCCTAAAGCAGCGACAACATACGTTCTTGCAGCCCACTTTAGCGAATCTTCTGCTCCAGCATATTCTTCTTGGCTTAACATGTTTTTGTTTTTTAACCAAGCCAAGGCACGATTACTTGCATCATATTCTACTGGCAAAGTGATGAAACTAAAAGCTGTTGCGATAGCCATCAAAACCAAACCTGCAACCGCAACATACAAACCAATTGATGTTCCTTTTGAAGCAATTCCAAGGATTAGTCCACCCATTATTAGCCATTGTGACATAGTAGATGAAATATTTACGATAGGCACCATTTTAGAACGCATGGTCAACCATTGATATGCTTGTGCGTGTTGAACAGCATGCCCGCATTCATGAGCGGCAACAGCGGCAGCGGCGGCATTTCGTTGGTTGTAAACAGCTTCCGAAAGATTAACGGTTTTATCCATTGGATTGTAATGATCTGTTAATTGTCCTGGTGTGGAAATAACGTTCACATCATAAATACCATTGTCTTGTAGCATTTTCTCTGCAATTTCTGCACCCGACATTCCGTTTCGCAGACTTATTTTAGAATATTGCGCAAATTTACTCTTCAATCGAGCACTTACCATCCAGCTGAATAGTGCGATTGCTCCAATTATTATCATATAAGAAAATCCCATATTTTTTTATTTTAATTATTTAAACTTACTAAACAAATATCAAATTACACGCCAAATCTTAAAAATGACAAGTTGACATTTCTATTATTATACGCAGAAATTGAAAAATGTTACAAAAAAACCGCAAATTCGCAATGTAGTATTTGCAAATTTGCGGTAAAATGTCGCCCAAAATTTGTTATTCAGAAAAAGAGACTCATTTAAGATGAGATTCCTACGGAATGACAAAATGGTAATTATCCAACCAAGTTAATCACTTTTCCTGGAACAATGATTACTTTGTTTGGTGTTCTTCCGTCTAATTGTTTTATGGTTCTTTCGTCTGCCATTACAATTTCTTGTATTTGCGGAACGGTTAAATCTAATGGTAATTTGATGGTGAAACGCATTTTACCATTAAAGGAAACTGGATATTCTTTTTCAGATTCTACCAAATATTTTTCTTCAAATATTGGGAAATCTACTGTCGAAATCGAACCTTCGTGCCCTAATTGCGACCATAATTCTTCGGCAATATGTGGTGCATACGGCGAAATTACAATTGCCAATGGTTCCAAAATTGCTCTGTGATGGCATTTCATTTGTGCCAATTCGTTTACACAAATCATAAATTGTGATACCGATGTATTGAAAGAGAAATTCTCGATATCTTCGGTCACTTTTTTTATGGTTTTGTGTAATGATTTGTACATATCGGCAGTTGGCTCATCGTTGGTTACAATAAAACCATTATCATCAAAATACAAACGCCATAGTTTTTTCAAGAAACCAGAAACCCCTGTAATTCCCGCGGTATTCCAAGGTTTTGCTTGTTCCAGTGGACCTAAAAACATTTCATACAAACGCAAGGTATCGGCACCATAATCATTACAAATATCATCGGGATTGACCACATTGTATTTTGATTTTGACATTTTTTCTACTTCGCGACCAACGATGTATTTTCCATCTTCTAAAATAAATTCTGCATCTTTATAATCAGAATATAATGGATGGTTTTTGAAAACTTCAATATTTAATTCATTTGTGATGTCGTTGATACAAGATAAATCTACATGAATAGGTAAAATTAAAGGTTCAGCATCAAACCAAACTGCACTTTTTATACCTACTTTAGAATATTCATTTAAAATTTCTTTTTTAATTTCTTCAATTTGAGGGTTCTCAATTCGATTAATTAAGTCAGAGCTCACTTTTTTGGATATTAAATAGGTTTTTTTCTTAATATCTAGTGATTTAACAATTTCTTTAGTGTCAACTATTTGTACATGTTGATACATAATATAAACAAACGCACTCATTCCCAAAATCATACCTTGGTTAATCAACTTCTTGAATGGTTCTTCTGTTGGTGCGTAACCTCTATCTTTTAGAAATTTGTTCCAAAAACGAGAATACAATAAATGTCCAGTTGCGTGTTCGCTTCCGCCAATGTATAAATCTACGTTTTCCCAATATTTTAGTGCATCGGCTGAGGCAAATTCGTTTTCGTTGTGTGCATCCATGTAACGCATCCAATACCACGAACTTCCTGCCCAACCTGGCATGGTGTTTAGTTCTAAAGGAAATACGGTAACATTATCTATATTTTCATTAAAATCAACTTCATTAGTTACGGTATTCCAAGCCCATTTTGAAGAATTTCCTAATGGCGGTTGTCCGTCTTCGGTTGGCAAATATTTTTCTACTTCTGGCAAAACGATTGGTAAATGTTTGGCATCAATCATTTGTGGCAATCCATTCACATAATATACTGGAAATGGTTCTCCCCAATATCTTTGACGAGAAAAAACAGCATCGCGCAAACGATAATTGGTTTTGCCTTTTCCTTGATTGATTTTCTCCAATTCTTCGATGATTTTTTTTGTTCCGTCTTTGTAACCCAATCCGTTTAGGAAATCAGAATTTACTAATTCGAAACCGTCTTTTTCACCATAAGCTGCTTCGGAAATATCTTGATTGAAAATGTTTTTAATTTCGGGCATTCCGTGTGTTCCTTTGAAGAAATTTGCGAAAGCATAATCACGTTCATCACCACATGGAACCGCCATAACCGCGCCTGTTCCGTAACCAGCCAAAACGTAATCGCCAATCCAAACCGGAATTGGTTCTTTGGTAAATGGATGCTCGGCAAATGCACCAGTGAAAACTCCCGAAATGGTTTTTACATCGGCCATTCTTTCTCTTTCTGAACGTTTTGCAGTGGCTTCGACATAAGCTTCAACTGCAGCTTTTTGTTCTGGTGTTGTGATTTGTGAGACCAATTCGTGTTCTGGAGCTAATGTCATGAAGGTTACTCCGAAAATAGTGTCAGGTCTTGTCGTGAAGACTTCTATAAAAGTCCCCTCCCCAACCCTCCCCAAAGGGGAGGGAGACGAAGCTGGGAAAGATTCTCTTGATTTTAATTCAGATTCTATTTTAATTAAAACTTCTGATATTTGCTTGTTTACCTCATCATTTGAAAAACGAATTACTTTAAAATTATGTTTTTGTTCTAATTCTAAAGTTCTTTCATTATCAAGCTCTATCTGTTCTTTTGTATTATGATATTCTCCATCTACTTCAACAATTAATCTTTTTTCCAGACAAACAAAGTCAACAATATATTTTCCAATTAAATGTTGTCTTCTAAAACGAACATCTAATTTTTCTCTACGTAAATTGTCCCAAAGAATAGCTTCCGACAATGTTGGTTCTTTTCGCATTTCTTTAGCATGAAGAAGCAAATCCTTTGCTATTGAAGCGTCACCTGTTAAATATTTTGGATCCGATTTTATAGAAGTTTCGGCTCCCCCTCCGAAGGAGGGGGTTGGGGGGAGGATATTAAACCTGATCGAAGCCCCAACCGATTTTCCGATCCAATTTCTTTGTGATTCCTTTATCGATTCGCTCCAATCGATAGTGTCTAAACCTTGCAATAATCTTTCGGCATATGCTGAAATTCGCATCGACCATTGTGTCATTTTTTTACGAATCACTGGATGACCACCACGTTCTGATACGCCGTTTACGATTTCGTCATTTGCTAAAACGGTTCCTAATGCTGGACACCAGTTTACTTCGGTTTCTGCTAAATAGGTTAATCTATATCGTAAAAGTATTTTTTGTTGTTGTTCTGATGAAAAAGCATTCCATTCGGCGGCAGAAAATGGTACAATATTATCATCGCAAACAGCATTTACAGTAGCATTTCCTTCTTTTTCAAAAACTGAAATTAAAGTTGCAATATCTTCTGCTTTATCGGTATCATTATTGTACCACGAATTGAATAATTGAATGAAAATCCATTGTGTATGCTTGTAATAATCAGGATTAGAAGTGCGGACTTCTCTACTCCAATCGAATGAAAATCCGATTTTGTCTAATTGTTCACGGTAGCGTGCAATATTTTCACGAGTTGTTTTTTCTGGATGTTGCCCTGTTTGGATTGCATATTGTTCGGCTGGTAAACCAAATGAATCGTAGCCTTGTGGATGCAGTACATTAAAACCTTTGTGGCGTTTGAATCTGGCTACAATATCGGAAGCAATGTACCCTAGCGGATGCCCAACATGTAATCCTGCTCCTGATGGATAGGGAAACATATCCAAAACATAATATTTTGGTTTAATTACGTTCAGTTCGGCTTCGCCTCGGGTTTCGCTGTTATTTGATGCTGCAAAAGTTTGGTTTTCTGCCCAGTATTTTTGCCATTTGGCTTCGATTTGTTCGTGGAAATATTTCATTATACTTATATATTATACAAAATAGTCTTGTTATTCTTTGATATTTATTCAATTCATTAACTTAAATAGCCCCGATTGTAGAGGAAATCTTTTTTCGATAGTGTTGGTTTAAACCCACACAATCGAAAAGATTGGAACGGAAAGCGGGAATTACCATCATCGAGAAAGCGCTAACCATTCGCTACACTAAATTTTTAAGCGACAAATTTACGTTTATTGTACCAAAGTCAAAACTTTAAACGTTATAAACTATAATTAAACAAATTCTTTATTATTTTTACACCTTAAAATTAATTATATGGCATCATCATTTGATAAGTTTCAAAAACGCAGATTGATTTCATCGTATTTTTCGGTGGTTTTGAGTGTTTTTCTTGTATTATTTTTGCTAGGATTATTGGGACTTTTTATTATAAATTCGAAACGTTTGACAGATAATTTTAAAGAAGATATTGCAATGACCGTTTTCTTTAAGAATGAAGCCAATGACAGTATTTTTAATGCTTTTGAAACCGAAATTAAAGCGGCAAAATTTGCTAAAAGTTATAAATATGTGTCAAAAGACGATGCGGCAAAGCAACACAAAGAGGTTTTTGGTGAGGATTTTATGCAATTTTTAGGTGTAAATCCGTTACAGAATTCGTATGATATTCATCTAAAAGCAAATTATGTTACCAATCCTGGTTTTTCTAAGGTTGAGAATCTTATTAGAAAAAATCCGATGGTGGCCGATATCGTATATGATAAACAATTGATTACGTTGGTAAATGATAACGTAAAGAAAATAACCATGTGGGTTCTGATTATCAGCGGTGTTTTTGCTGTAATTGCTTTTTTGTTGATTAACAGTTCGTTACGTCTTTCTATTTATGCTAATCGCTTTATCATAAAAACAATGCAAATGGTTGGTGCAACGAAAGCGTTTATCCGAAAACCTTTCGTAAGAAGAAGCATTATGCTAGGTTTGATTGGTTCGATTTTGGCAATTTTGGCCATAATTGGAGTGTTGGTATATGTGGAGACTAATTTCCCTGCCTTAGATATTTTTAAAGATATTGAACTAACCGTACTGGTTTTGGTTGGTGTTTTATTTATCGGAATTTTGATTACATGGATAAGCACTTACTTTGCTACACAACGATTTTTGAACTTGAGAACGGACGATTTATACTAATAACATAAAAAAGAGAACGAGATTGTTTCGTTACTCGCAATAACAAAATGAAAAACGACGAACAACCTAAATCAGATTTTCTTTTTGAGAAAGTAAATTATAAAATTCTTCTTATCGGTATTGCTGTTATCGCATTAGGTTTTATCCTTATGTCTGGCGGTGGAAGCGATAATCCAAAAGTGTGGAATGACGAAATTTTTAGTTTTAGAAGAATTCGATTGGCACCTACAGTAGTGTTAATTGGTTTTGGAATTACTATTTACTCTATTTTTAAAAATCCTAAAAAATAAAAATGGATTATTTACAAGCAATACTTATTGCAATTGTTGAAGGGTTAACCGAATATTTACCTGTTTCTTCAACGGCTCACATGATTTTTACCAGTTCTTTTTTTGGTATTCAAGAGGATGATTTTGTAAAATTATTTCAAGTTTCAATTCAGTTTGGTGCTATTTT
>CAZLEU010000117.1:0-8575 GCA_964558625.1 uncultured Flavobacterium sp. | reverse complement strand
GTGACCTAACAGAAATGGCAGAAGAAGGAAAACTCGATCCTGTTGTTGGACGTGAAAAAGAGATTGAAAGAGTTTCACAAATATTAAGCAGAAGAAAGAAAAATAATCCATTATTAATTGGTGAACCTGGTGTTGGAAAATCGGCAATAGCCGAAGGATTAGCACTTAGAATTATCCAAAAGAAAGTCTCGAGAATTCTTTTTGGTAAAAGAGTGGTAACTTTAGATTTGGCTAGCCTTGTGGCTGGCACAAAATACCGCGGACAGTTTGAAGAACGAATGAAAGCGGTAATGAATGAATTGGAAAAAAATGATGATATCATACTTTTCATAGACGAAATCCACACAATAGTGGGTGCCGGTGGAGCAACAGGATCTCTAGATGCTTCTAATATGTTCAAACCAGCTTTAGCAAGAGGTGAAATACAATGTATTGGAGCAACGACTTTAGATGAATACCGTCAATATATTGAAAAAGATGGCGCATTAGAAAGACGATTCCAGAAAGTAATTGTTGAACCAACTTCTGTTGAAGAAACAATTACCATTTTGAATAATATCAAAAATAAATATGAAGACCATCATAATGTTACTTTCAGCAATGAAGCAATCGAAGCTTGTGTAAAATTAACCGATCGCTACATGTCTGAACGATTTTTACCAGACAAAGCCATTGATGCATTAGACGAAGCTGGTTCTCGTGTACATATTACAAATATTGATGTTCCAAAGCAGATTTTGGATTTAGAACGTCAACTTGAAGAAGTGCGTGAACTAAAAAATTCAGTAGTAAAAAGACAGAAATATGAAGAAGCCGCTAAACTTCGTGATGATGAAAAAAAGCTTGAAAAAGATTTAGCAATTGCTCAAGAACAATGGGAAGAAGATTCCAAAAGTAATAGAATCTTGGTTACAGAAGATAACGTTGCTGATGTTGTTTCTATGATGACTGGAATACCCGTTAATAGAATTGCTCAAACCGAAAGCAACAAATTAGCTAAACTACCTGAACTTATTGAAAATAAGGTTATTGGGCAAAAAGATGCGGTTTTAAAAATTGCTCGCTCAATTCAGCGTAATCGTGCAGGTTTAAAAGATCCGAATCGTCCAATTGGTTCGTTTATTTTCTTAGGGCAAACAGGTGTTGGAAAAACACAATTGGCTAAAGTATTGGCCAAAGAATTATTCGACTCTGAGGATGCATTAATTCGTATTGATATGAGTGAATATATGGAGAAATTTGCAATATCACGCCTAATTGGTGCCCCTCCGGGATATGTCGGTTATGAAGAAGGTGGACAATTAACCGAAAAAGTTAGAAGAAAACCTTATTGTGTGGTTCTTTTAGATGAAATAGAAAAAGCGCACCCAGATGTTTTTAATATGATGTTACAGGTTTTAGACGATGGCTATTTGACTGATAGCTTAGGTCGAAAAATAGATTTTAAAAACACCATTATTATCATGACTTCTAATGTTGGTGCTCGCCAACTGAAAGATTTTGGACAAGGTGTTGGATTTGGTACTGCTGCTCGTATTGCAAATGCAGAAGACAACTCCAAAAGTATTATTGAAAATGCTTTGAAAAAAACATTTGCTCCAGAATTTTTAAACAGAATTGACGATGTCATTGTTTTCAATGCTTTAGAAAAAGAAGACATCAATTTGATTATTGAAATTGAATTGAAAAAACTATATGCTCGTGTAAAAGATTTAGGTTATCACCTTTCGTTATCAGATAAAGCAAAAGCATTTATTGCTGACAAAGGATTTGACAAACAATTTGGTGCCCGTCCGCTAAAAAGAGCTATCCAAAAATATGTTGAAGATGCTCTTGCTGAAGAAATTATTACTTCCAAAATTGGCGCAAATGACGAAATATTTATGGATATAGAAGATGGCGCAGAAGAATTATTTGTAAAAATTTCTAAAGCCGATTCAACTGATAGCGAACAGGCAACGCAAAAACCAACTAGTTAAGCAATCCTAAAATGTTATACTAAAATCCGTTTTGTGAAAGCAAAACGGATTTTTTATTATTTGAAGTTGAATTAATTATATTTAAAATAAAAAAATTGTAGTAATAAGTTGTAACATTTTGTTAACTCCATCGTATAATCACAGATTTTAAAATGCAAACCTATTCTAAAATGACACAAAAGGTGTTGTAACTTCAAAAATGAATTTCAATTTTCTATTTCAATTTGAATTCATAACTTGATAAAAAAGAAATTACTCTATTTTTCTATAGTTGTTCATTCCTAAAATCAGAATAGTAAGAACTAATAAATTTATAACAATGGCATCAATTTTCGCTTTTTGGTGGGTATTCTTAATTGTTTTATCCATCTTGTTTTACAAATTCGTTTTACGCGTTTTCTTTGGAATGGTAATCGTTCCCGAAGACAAAATTGGTTTAGTAACCAAAAAATTTGTGCTTTTTGGAGCCGACAAATCACTACCAGACGGTAGAATTATTGCTACCAAAGGTGAAGCAGGTTTTCAAGCACAAACACTAGCTCCAGGTTTATATTGGGGAATGTGGATTTGGCAATACTCTGTCGATATGACACCATTTACCATAATCCCTGAAGGAAAAATCGGTTTAGTTTTAAGTAAAGATGGAAAAGAAATCCCAACAGGTAGAATTCTTGCCCGAAAAGTTGATAGTGACAATTATCAAGATGCTACTGCTTTCTTGAATAATGGCGGACAAAAAGGGCGTCAATCGGCGTTTATTACAACAGGTTCTTATCGTATCAACACCTTTCTGTTTGAAATTGTAATTGCTGAACAAATCAAAATCTTTGAAAACATGGTTGGGATCGTAACCGCTCTAGATGGTGATCCCATTCCACAAGGACAAATTGCTGGTAAATTTGTTGACGGACACAATAACTTTCAAGACTTTGATTATTTCTTAGAACAAGGAGGAAATCGTGGTTTGCAACCACAGGTAATGTTAGCTGGTTCATATTATATCAATACTTGGGCAATTCAAATAGAACAAAATCCGATGACTGATGTTCCTATTGGTTATGTTGGAGTTGTGATTTCATATATTGGTGAAGATGGAAAAGACGTAACCGGAGATACATTCAAACATGGAAATATTGTTTCAAAAGGACAACGTGGTGTTTGGATGGAGCCTTTCGGACCAGGAAAATATGCTTTAAACAAATACACTACTAAACTTGAACCTGTTCCAACAACAAACTTGGTTTTAAACTGGGCAAATGCTCGCAGTGAATCGCATGACTTGGATAAAAATTTATCGACTATTACTGTTCGTTCCAAAGATGGTTTCCCATTTAATTTGGATGTAGCACAAATCATTCATGTTCCCGCCAACGAAGCTCCAAAAGTTATTGCACGTTTTGGAAGCATGACCAATCTAGTTTCTCAAGTTTTAGAACCAACTATTGGGAACTATTTCCGTAACTCTGCACAAGATAGTGATGTGATTTCGTTTTTAAGCACACGAAAAGAAAGACAAGAATCGGCTAAGAACCATATTAAAACCGTTTTAGATGAATACAATGTAAATGCTGTTGATACACTTATTGGAGATATTGTTCCACCTGATTCACTGATGAAAACTTTGACCGATAGAAAGATTGCGGAAGAAGAGCAAAAAACATATCAAACGCAAAAAATGGCACAAGAACAACGTCAAGGTGTTGAGAAAGAAACTGCCATCGCCGATATGCAAAAAGAAATTGTAAAAGCATCTCAAAGTGTTGAAATCGCTCAAAGAACAGCAGATGCAACTGTTAAAAAAGCCGAAGGTGATGCAACCAGTTTAAAACTGAATGTAAACGCAGAAGCAGAAGCTACAAAAATGCGTGCTAATGCAGAGGCAGAAGCTACCAAAGCAAGAGCAGCTGCTCAAGCGGAAGCTACAAAATTAAATGCAAGTGCGGAAGCTGAAAAAATATCTAAAACTGGTTTGGCCGAAGCTGAAAAAATCATGGCAATTGGTAAATCTACAGCTGAGGCATATCAACTACAAGTTTCTGCAATGGGTGGTGATAATTTTACTAAATATAAAATCACCGAAGAAATTGGTAAAGGAAACATCAAAGTAATTCCTGATGTGTTGATTTCGGGAACTAATGGTTCCGAAGGTGGAATCAGTGGCTTGTTGGGAATGAAACTAATGGAAATGATGGATACCAAAAATGACATAGAGAATACTAAAAAGAAGTAATCTAAACATCTTTGAAATCAAAAATCCGCTTTTTAAAAGCGGATTTTTTTGTTTATATCCCTAAATAATTACTTGGGCTTATCTTCATTAATTCGGTTTTAATTTCATCTGAAACATTTAATGTTGCAATAAAATTATGAATGGCTTCTTTGTTGATAACAGAATTAGTTCTTGTCAAATCTTTTAAGGCCTCATATGGATTTGGATAACCTTCACGACGTAAAATAGTTTGAATGGCTTCGGCAACAACTGCCCAGTTTTTTTCTAAATCTTCTTCAAATTTAACTTCATTCAAAACCAATTTATTCAATCCTTTTAAAGTTGCTTCAAGAGCAATTAAAGTATGTCCCATCGGCACTCCTATATTCCTTAAAACTGTACTATCTGTCAAGTCACGTTGCAATCTTGAAACAGGTAATTTAGCAGAAAGATGTTCAAAAATTGCATTAGCAATTCCTAAATTCCCTTCTGAGTTTTCAAAATCAATTGGATTTACTTTATGTGGCATAGCAGATGAACCAATTTCTCCAGCTTTTATTTTTTGCTTAAAGTAATCCATTGAAACATAAGTCCAAATATCTCTATCTAAATCAATTAGAATTGTATTTATTCTTTTTAAGGCATCAAAAAAGGCAGCAAAATGGTCGTAATGTTCTATTTGAGTAGTTGGAAATGAATGATGTAACCCTAAACTTTCTTCGACAAAATTGGTTCCAAAAACTTTCCAATCTACATTTGGATAAGCTACATGGTGTGCATTATAGTTTCCAGTCGCTCCTCCAAATTTGGCTGCAAAAGGAATATTGAATACCAAACGTAATTGCTCTTCTAAGCGTTCCACAAAAACCAAAATTTCTTTCCCTAAACGGGTTGGAGAAGCTGGCTGACCATGTGTTCTGGCTAGCATCGGAACATCCTTCCACTCTATTGCTAACTCTTTCAATTTGGCGACTACAGAAATTAAAGTTGGTAAGTACACTTTTTCAAAAGCTTCTTTAGTAGAAAGTGGAATTGCAGTATTATTAATATCTTGAGAAGTCAATCCGAAGTGGATGAACTCTTTATATTTCTCTAAACCGAATCCGTCGAATTTGCTTTTGATAAAATATTCAACTGCTTTTACATCGTGATTGGTTGTTTTTTCGGTTTCTTTTATCCAAAGTGCATCTTCGGTTGAAAAGTGGATATAAATATTGCGTAAATCATCAAAAACTGATTTATTTATATCTGAAAGTTGTGGCAAATTGGCTTCACATAAAGCAATGAAATACTCTATTTCAACCAAAACTCTATATCTTATTAGTGCTTCTTCTGAAAAATAAGGAGAAAGGGATACGGTTTTATTTCGGTATCGTCCGTCAATTGGAGAAATAGCATTTAATTCTGTTAGTTGCATGTTGTTGTGTGTTTTTTTGAAAGTGCAAATTTAGTCAAACCAATTTAGAATATTGAGTATAGAATAAAGAAAATAGACTAACCACAAAAAACTATTTTCCATACTCAGTATTGTGTTCTGTTTGCATCAATTTTTGTCTCAAAAACGGAACACCATCTGTAGCATTCATCGGAATTACTTCTAATGGATTGGACAAGTCATAAATAGTGGCAGGCTTAGGGTCAATATAAAAAACAGGAACCTTTTTATGAGTATAATGCAACAAACCTGCGGCAGGATAGACTTGCATTGAAGTTCCAATAATTGCAAAATAGTCGGCTTGTTGGGTAATCTCGATTGCTTCATCAAGTGCTGGTACGGCTTCTCCAAACCAAACAATATGCGGTCTTAGTTGGTTTCCGTTTGGATCAAAGTCTCCAATGTTTAAATCTGAATTCCAATCTAAAATGTAGTTGTCCTCTTTGGTACTTCTTACTTTTAATAATTCGCCATGGAGATGCAAAACCTTTGAACTACCTGCCTTTTCATGCAAATTATCTACATTTTGAGTGATAATATGAACGTCATAATTCGTTTCTAATTCTACCAAGGTTTTATGTCCCCTATTGGGTTCAACTGTGTGTAATTGTCTACGTCTTTGATTGTAAAAATCCAGCACCAATTTTTTATCTTTATACCAACCTTCGGGTGAAGCTACTTCCATAACATCATGTCCTTCCCATAAACCGTCGGCGTCACGAAAAGTCTTGATACCACTCTCGGCTGAAATTCCAGCTCCTGTTAATACAACTAATTTCTTTTTCATAATAATTGGGACGTAGATGGACAGATTAAATAGATTCGAATTGAAGCATAAAATTAGTGAATTTGTTGTAAAAAAGAGATACAATTTATTAAATCTTGTTTTACTATTTTTGCAAAAAAAATTAGAATGATTGATTTAGAATACCTAGCCTATTTAGAAGATTTTTTGACCGAAAACAGAAAAGAACGTTTTTTAGAAGTATTAAAAAACCGTACCAATCATTTTACAATTGCCATAGAAGACGTATATCAATTACATAATACCAGCGCTGTTATGCGAAGTTGTGAAGTTTTTGGTATACAAGAATTAAATGTAATTGAAGAAAAATTTGGCAAGCGAATCGATAAAGAAATTGCTATGGGCGCACAAAAATGGGTTGATGTAAACCGATACAATTCTGTTCAAGATTGTATTGAATCTCTAAAAGGTAAAGGATATCAAATCATTGCTACAACTCCACACAACGATTCGTGTATGATACATGAATTTGATATTAGCAAACGAAGTGCCTTATTTTTTGGCACCGAAAAAGAAGGTCTTTCTCAAGAAATTATTGATCAAGCCGATGGTTATTTGAAGATTCCTATGGTAGGTTTTACCGAAAGTTTGAATATTTCGGTTTCGGCAGCAATTATTATACAAGACATTACAAATAGATTGCGTCTTTCAAACATTGATTGGCAACTATCCGAAGAAGAAATTTTAGAAAAAAGACTGGCTTGGGCAAAAAATTCAATAAAAGACATCAAAAGAATTGAGAATCGCTATTACAGTGAAAAAAAATAAATTATTTCTTTTTCAAAACTTTGTATTCTTCATGGCATTGTGTTATAGCTTCAAGAATTTGTAAATCGTTGGCAGATTTAGCAAATGCTTCGGAGTAGTTACAGCGTTGTAATAACTCGGGTATTTCGTCTTTATCTACTCCTAATATGATGGCTAATGTTTCTCTATCAAATTTGTTTTCAAGCATCGCTCTAACCGAAGGATCTTTTTTCATTTCCTTTAGCTTCTTAAGTTCCTTAGGTTTTTGCCCAAAAAAATTATACAACATATCTGCAGGATTAAATAGTGAACCTAGAACTTTTCCAAAAGCATTAGGTGAGTATTCTCCTGCTTCATAACCTTGTTCTAATCCAGAAATACTGTAGCGGTAATTTTCTCTTGAAGGAATTAACTTGGTATCAATTTCGAGATAACCCGTAAGTATATAAGGCTGTATGATGACTTCTTCGAGAGCAATTGCTTTTTCTGTTAGTCGTATCTTGGTAGACTTGTTTTTAATCCAGTCGTTAGTAACACGCATTTTGATAGATTGAAAACCTACCATCGATAAATGCAAAGTATCATTTACTGAAGCTACCAATTCAAAATATCCTTTTGAATCAGACACAGTCGCCTTTGCTTTATTTAAGTTAATAATGTTTACATTCGAAACTGGCAAAAAAGTGAAATCATTCACAATCGTTCCAGAAATTGTTTGAGTAGTGACGGTTTCCTGCGCTCCAACAGTGTTAACAAGTGTAACTAAAAAAAAGACTACAATGTATCTCATACTTGGGTTTTAAAACGATAAAAGTAATAAAACAAATAAGATAAAAATTGTAGTCTTTACTATTTTATAAGAAAATTAACTAAATGTCTTAGTTTTTTCTTGGTCTTCTTGGTCTAGAAGTATCTCCGAAACCTTCAGAACGTCTAGGTGCTCTCTCTGAACTTCCCTCTGCTCTACTCGAATCGAATCTTCTTGAAGGTCTTTCGCCTCTTTCAAAAGCGCCTGGTTCTCTTCTTGGTGCCGAACTTTTAAAACCACCTTCTCTTGGTGCTCTATCCGAAAAACCACCTTCTTTTCTAGCTCCAAAGCTACCACTTCTTGATGAACTTCTTCTTTCACCTCCAAATCCACCTCGTCTTTCTCCACCGCTATTTCTTCCATTATGGTCACGTCTTCCGCCACCATCATTTTTAGAAATCTCAACGTTTATTCTTCTTCCATTAAGTTCATAACCGTTTAGGATAGACATTACTTTGTCTGTATGTTCACCATCAGTATTAAAGAAAGAGAAACCTTCTTTAACATCTACTTTAAAGACATCATCACGACCTAGTTCCAATGTTTCTTTTAAGAAATCTTTCAATTGCATCCAATCAAAATCGTCTCTTGC
>CAZLEU010000116.1:0-8641 GCA_964558625.1 uncultured Flavobacterium sp. | reverse complement strand
AAAGATATGCATCTTGAGTTGTTGGAGAAGCCTCAATTACATTTCCAAATGCTATATCTGCTTTTTTCAATTCTTCAACATTTGGTTTCACTACATCTTTTTGTGTATTACTAAAATACAATGAGTTGCCTAAGTAGAAATTGTCTAACAAATAGTTTTTAGATTCTTTATTGGTCACAGCAATTTCATAAATAGCGGCTGCTTGTTTATACATTTTTTGAGAGTAAAAACCTTTTCCAATTTCGCTCAAATCATTAGTCATAGATGCTTCCATTTCAACAGATTTTTTCAAATCTGCAATTGCTTCAGTAAAAGCGACTGGATCAACTGCTTTTGTTTCTGCGTTAGTTCCTTTTTTCAATTTAGCCAAACCAAGATACATGTAATCTCTTGCAATTACTTTATTCTTTGGACTAGAAATAAAGTCAGAAAGCGATTTTATTGCGGTATCAACATTGCCATTTTCGTATGCAGAATAACCCAAATAACGTTTTATTCTTGGATTTACTTTGTCTAATTTTTGCATCTCATTAGCTTCAACTTCTAGTGCTTTATAATCTTTAGCAAGAATTAAAAAGTCAGCATGACGCATACGAGAAGTCAATGAATAATCTGTTAAAGTCATATATTTCTCGTAAGCAGGTAATGCTTTTTGAATATACTCATTATACTTTTTCGGCTCGTTATTTGCCCAATAATAATAGGTTTCAGCTAATTCTCTATAAACTGGACCATAGTTTGGATTGGTTTTCACCACCTCGTCAAAAGCTTCAATTGCTTTTGTGTATGCTTTTGCTCCTTTTAATAAAACGCCTAATTGCATTTTTGCTCTAATCAAACTTGCATCTGCGGCATAAGCATTTCTGTATGCAGCGTATGCATCATTTTGGTTTTTATCACCATAATAAGCATCACCAAGTGCCAATTGTACTTGCGCATCTGTAGGGCTGATAGCTTTTGCTTTATCAAGAAATTCTATAGCTTTTTTGTAGTCAGGATTTGTTGAGTTAGTATAGGCTTTACCCACATACATTAATTCTTCAAAATCTTTTTTCTTAAGATCTTTTGTTCCTTGAGCAAAATTTGCTTGAGCACTTGCAATATCTTTATTATTAAGGTCTATTTGACCTAGACCAATACTATTTAGTCTTGCACCTTCTTTGGCTGCTAGTCCCTTTTGAAAATAAATTTTAGCCGAATCTTCAATGTTTTGTTTTAAATAAACAGTTCCTAATAAGAAAGTTGCTTTACCATTAGCAGGATTAGCATTAACAATACTTTTTAGCATGTTTTTTGCATTTTCATATTTTTCGGCGTCGATTGTTTTTTTTGCAGACTCAATATCTTGAGCTTTAACAGCTGCTGTAGATGTTAAAAAAGCAAAACTTACTATGGCTAATTTATTTTTCATTTCAATTTAATTTACTAATTATCTTTTTCTATTTTATTTCTAATAATAATATTTCTTCCAGGCATTTTGAATGGCAATAAACCCGATTTCAATAGTATCCTCTGTCCAACTTCTCCAGCAACGAATGATGAAAACCCCATTCCTAACCCTGAATAACCTTGACAATTGATTATATACAAATCACGTGCCAAAGGATATGTGTTTTCGGCAAGACTATTTTGAGAGGGGTAAATATACGAATTGGTTTTTACATTTTTGACACTCAAAATGGCAATTTTTTCTAGATTAACATTAGATTTTTCAATCCAGTTCAATCCTACAACACCAATCATCCCGCTGTTTTCTGAAACATATTTTATTACTTCCTCATTAGTTTTGAATGAATAGATATTTTTATTTGTAGTTGCTTTTATATTTGCCAAATTAGTAAGATATCGAACAGAACTTGAATTTGGATTGTCAAAAACCAATCCTTTTATTTTTGTTGAGTTGGATTCTTTTAAGAAATCTATTATTTCCTGAACTGATATGAGTGTATCTTTAGTACTACTATTTGCTATTAGAACAATGGCGTCTGTAGCAAAGTGAGTTTGTTTTGGAAAAATTTTTCTAGAAGCGAAAACTTTTTGTTCTTGATTTGTTAATTTTCTAGTTAGGACAGCAATTTTGGTTGTATCGTTTACAAGTCCATGAATAATTTCATTCTCAGATTTCGAAATTAATTGAATTTTTCCTTCGTATCGGCTTTCAAATATTTGTACTTGTTCATCCATTATAGGTCTAAGACTTTCATCTACAAATACACTTGCAGTTCCTTTTAGGATGGTTTCTTGTTCTGTTTTACTATTACAGTTGATAGTAATAATTATAAGAGTAGTAATAAATAGAAAAGCAATAATTTTTTTCATTTTAATCTTTATTTGATTCAACAAGTCGTACAAACCTAAAAAAGGAATAGACAATTAATAAAACTCCAAAAGCGATTCTATATTGTGTTTCCATTTGCAAAGGAAGTTTTTTCCAAAAGATAATGAATAAACCTAATGTTAAATAAATCAAAAAAAACAGTATTCCTATAACGAGAAGAAATCGCTCTTTAAGCGATTTCTTCAAGAATTTTTCAATTATTTTGTTAAGCATTATTCTGCCGATTGAATGTTGATAGGAAGTGAATAAAGAACACGAACTTTTTTACCATTCTGTTCTCCTGGGTTCCATTTTGGACAGTTTTTTAATACACGAATTGCTTCTTTTCCTGTTCCATAACCTATATCTCTGATAACTTTAATATCTGTTAATGAACCATCTTTTTCTACAACAAATGAAACGAAAACTTTTCCTTTCAAACCTTCTTCCTCAGGAACTTGGTAGTTTTTTCCAACATAACTGTAGAATTTTTCAATTCCACCAGGAAAGTCTGGTTTTACCTCAATACCTGCTGTATTATAGATGTTGTTATCAACTTCTTCTACAACATCTTTTGGACCATTTCCAACAGGTTCTACAGTAAGTTCAGCATCTGGATCACCTTTAATGTTTTCTTTACCAAGATTTTTATCTTTAATCTCTTCAATTTTTGGTGGTTCTTCAGTTACCTCATTTGTTTTTGCCACAACTGGCTTTACAAATTTTACTTGATCCACTTTAGGAGGTGGAGGTGGAGGTGGAGGAAGATTCTCCTTTGGCTTTTCTTCTTTTGGAGGTAATTTTACAGTAGTAATTTTAGTATCCAAAGTTGCTTCGTCATTAGCCGTTGCGTTTCCAATAAATTCTGCAATTTTTGGAGTTGCTACAGCAATAGCAAATACAACAGCACCGATAAGTAATGCACGTACAGTAGTTTTGGTGTTGTCCTTACGCAATTCGTAAGCCCCATAACTTTTGTTACGTCCTTCAAAAACGATGTCTAACCATTGTTTTCCTAATAGGTCTAATTTCATAATTTTATCTTTTTAAATATCAATTAAATGATATTATTGATTCATTTTGTCAGCCAATGCCTTCTCTTCAGGTGAAAAGTCATTTACAATAGCATAGGTTGGGACTGCACATATAGCCATTTCATCTAAAATATCAACTAAATTTCTGTAAGTTGACTTTTTTGTTGGCTTAATAATTACAATCATTCCTTTTTTAGGATCACCAGTAACTTCTGGAATAGATTTTACTCTTTTTAAGATTTCTTTTCTTATTCCCTCTGGACCATAAGTAGCATCTGTTGGAGCTCCACCTGGTTCAGGAGTTGCTTGTAAACCATGAAACCATTTGATTTTGTCATTATCACCTAAGATAATGGTCATTGTTCTTCTTTGATCTACTTTTACATTTGTCTCTGGCTCATTTTCAGTATTTTTATCAGGTAACCCTAAATCCATAGACTGTGGTTTAGATAATGAAGTTGTCAACATAAAGAAAGTGATCAATAAGAATGCCAAATCCACCATTGCTGTAAGGTCAACTTTGGAGTTTTGTTTTTTACTCCTAACCTTGCCACTGCCTTTTTTGCCACCACCGCCAGTATTTAATTCAGCCATTTTGTGTCTTTTTTATAAGTTAATTTAGTACTATTTAGTTTTTGGTTTAGCTCGTAAGCCAGTTACTAAATTGAAACTATTAATTTTCTGATCCTGTAAAATATCCATAATTTGTTTGATTTTTGGATATTCTTGTTTAGCATCGCCTTTGATAGCGAATTGTAGTTCTTTATCTGCCACATCAATGTTAGCTTGACGTGCAGTATAAATCCAATCCTTCAATTGATTGTTAATTGAATCGTGTGGAATACCAGGTTGAACATTGGCTTTGTTTCTATCTGAACCTTTCATCGCAATTACTTGCTTCAAAGCTTCAATAGGAACACCAAACTCATCAATAAGAGAAAACTCTTGTTTTTCTTTATCAGAAAAAGTCATCCCATATTTTTGAGCCATAAGCTCTAATGTTTTGATACGTACTTCTTTTCCTTTTACTCCAAAGAAAACGGCGTCTTTACCATCAGATTTTCCTATTGACAATGTTGCCAAATCGGTTTCTGGTAATTTGGTTTGCACAGTCGAATTTGGCGTATCAACAGCCATTGGTTCAGGAACCTTTGCTGTTGCAGTCAAAATGAAGAACGTAAGTAAAAGGAAAGCTACGTCACACATTGCTGTCATGTCGATAGATGCCGCCTTTTTTGACATTTTTATTTTTGCCATTTTTATCTTTTATATTATTAACTTATAACGTTAATAAATTTATATTATTTTAGACTTCCTTTAAATCTTCTGTAAGTATTTACAATTGCTGTACCTGCTTCGTCAATTGAGTAAGTTAAAGTGTCAATTTTAGAAGTAAATAAATTGTATGTAATAATTGCTAAAGCAGAAGTTGAGATACCAGTAGCAGTGTTGATAAGTGCTTCTGAGATACCGTTTGCAAGCATCGCTTGATCTGGAGTTCCAGAAGATGCTAATGCTCCAAACGCTTTAATCATACCTGTTACTGTTCCTAATAATCCTGCAAGTGTTCCAAGAGATACTAAAGTTGAAAGAATAGTCATGTTTTTTTCTAACATTGGCATTTCTAGAGATGTAGCCTCTTCGATTTCTTTGTGAATCATTTCAGATGCTTCTTCACTTGAGAATCCTTCTTTTTTAACGTCTTGGTATTTAATAAGTGCTGCTTTAATTGCATTGGCAACTGAACCTTTTTGTTTATCACATGCATCTATAGCCTCATCAATATTACCTTGTGAAATACTACCTTGTACTTTTTTCATAAAAGTGTCAAGATTTCCTTTACCTGCTGCTTTAGAGATAACAAAGTATCTTTCAAAAGAGAAAACGATTACCATTAATAATAGTCCCATCAAAACGGGTACAATAGGACCACCTTTATAAACCATTGCTAAATAATTTCCTGGTAGTGGGTGACCTGTGTTAACTCCACCTTCAAAGTTAGAACCAGCTCCCATTATGAAATTCCAGATAATCCATCCAACGAAAATACATAATACAATTACAATTCCAGAGAACATTCCTCCTCCATTTGAACCACTTTCTTTTTTTGCGTTTGCCATTTTTTTAAATTTTAATAGTTTTAAATAATTTATTAGTTATAGTTGTCAATAAACTTGATTAGGAGCAAATTTAATTTTTTAGTTTAAATAAAAAAACTTTTTTTGTTATTTATAACATTCTCTTAAAACTGATATTTTCTTAAAATTAATTTTATTAAATTTAAATTTTTAATGAAAAAAAGTTAAAAGTTTTGGCTATTAATTCATTATGTTTAATAATCGTTTTATTCTATAACGCAAAATTTAACATTTGTAGTATACAAATTGCCAATATTTTTTTTTTAATCATGAATAATCATCAAAATAGTGGTGCATAAAATCTATAGAAATATACAAAAAGTACTATATTGCGCTACAATAAAGCATTCAAAAAATAATAACAATGACACAAAAAGAGGCATTTATAGAGCAAATAAATGATGGATATATCACAAAAGGTGAAAGTATTTTACTAGGTGCTGGCATTTTAAATGGAGAACCTATTGGTGAAACAAAAGTTAGAATTCCATTGAAAACACTAAATCGTCATGGATTGATTGCTGGTGCAACAGGAACAGGAAAGACAAAAACAATACAGGTTTTGTCTGAACAGTTATCCTCTTTTGGAATACCTGTATTGATGATGGATATCAAAGGTGATTTTTCTGGAATTGCCCAACCTGGTGAAGAAAAAGATTTTATTACTGAACGTCATGCTAAGATTAGTATTCCTTATACAACTTCAGGTTTTCCTGTTGAATTAATGACGCTTTCTGCCCAGGATGGTGTTAGGATGAGAGCAACTGTTTCTGAATTTGGTCCCGTTCTTTTTTCAAGAATTCTTGATTTGAATGATACCCAAGCTGGTGTTATGTCGGTTATTTTTAAATATTGTGATGATGTTAAAATGCCATTGTTGGATTTAAAAGATATCAAAAAGGTACTCAATTACATAACCGAAGAAGGTAAAGATGAGATTTCTGAAAGTTATGGGAAAATTTCAACAGCAACGACAGGAACGATTCTTAGAAAAATTATTGAGTTGGAACAACAAGGTGGTGATTTCTTTTTTGGTGAAAAATCATTTGAGATTGACGATTTAATGCGAATAGATGAAAATGGAAAAGGGTATATCAATATATTACGACTAACCGATATTCAAGACAAACCGAAGTTGTTTTCAACTTTTATGCTGAGCCTACTGGCTGAAATATACCAACAAATGCCCGAAAAAGGGGATGTAGATCAACCCGAATTGGTTTTGTTTATTGATGAAGCGCACCTTATATTTAATGAAGCTAGTAAAGTATTGTTAGATCAAATTGAAACTATTGTAAAGTTGATTCGTTCCAAAGGAATTGGTGTCTATTTTATTACTCAAAATCCGATGGATATCCCAAAAGGTGTTCTAGCACAATTGGGTTTGAAAATCCAACATGCTTTGAGAGCTTTTACAGCAAATGATAGACAGGCAATTAAACAAACAGCTGATAATTATCCAACTTCTGAGTACTATCAGACAGATGAAATTTTAACTTCTCTTGGAATTGGTGAAGCTCTAGTAACTGCTTTAAACGAAAAAGGCATTCCAACTCCATTAGCAGCTACAATGTTACGTGCTCCACAAAGTAGAATGGATATTTTATTAGATTCTGAAATAGAAGCAATCAATTCAAAATCCAAATTGGTTAAAAAATATGCCGAAGAAATTGATCGTGAAAGCGCATATGAAATTCTGAATAAAAAAATAGAGGAAGCTGTTCAAGCGGCCGAAGAAATAGCTCAAGAAAAAGAGGAAGAAAAAGGACCAAGTACAGCTGAAGTTATTGGGAAATCTGTGACAAAAGTGGTAACAAGTGCTAGTTTTATTCGCGGTGCTTTTAGTGTTTTGATGAAGTTGTTGAAGAAATAATGGAAGTTGGAATTATCGATGTCTTTTAAACTTCTAAACTTTTAAGCACACAAATGAAAGGTTACATTACTATAGGATTACTTATACTTTCTAATGTTTTTATGACTTTAGCATGGTATGGACACTTGAAATTTAAAGAACTAAAATGGTTTGAAAACGCAGGATTAATAACAATTGTTTTAATCAGTTGGGGTTTGGCATTGTTTGAATATTTTTTTCAAGTTCCCGCTAATCGAATTGGGTTTCAAGGAAATGGTGGTCCATTTTCATTACTGCAATTAAAAGTAATTCAAGAAGTTATTACACTAGTGATTTTTGTGATTTTTTCGATGCTATTTTTCAAAAATGAAACATTGCGATGGAATCATTTAGTGGGGATGTGCTTTTTGGTTTTGGCTGTTTATTTTATTTTTAGAAAATAGAAAAGATTAAAGAAAATAGACTTTATGAAAAAATACTTAATTCAAAAAACGCCTTTTATTGTTCCAACGACTGATGGAAAACTGATTGAGGAGCATCATGGCAAAGTTGCTACCAATAATGATCAGATTTCAATTGCCCACATGATTGCGCCACCCAAATGGAGTGAACCTTTCCAAACACCAGAATTTGAAGAGTATACTTATATTATTTCGGGTAAAAAACAATTTAATATCGAAGGAGAAACTGTAGTTTTAGAAGCAGGTCAATCTATTAAAATTGAAGCCAATACAAGAGTTCAATATTCTAATCCATTTGATGAACCTTGCGAATACATAGCTATTTGCAAACCTGCATTCGATTTTATGAAAGTACATAGGGAAGAAAATTAGAAAGCAGAATTTAGAATTTAGAATTTAGTTTTTCTAAAATTAAATTCTCAACTTCATCTGAATTCCATTTTTTTTCTATATTCTTTATTTTCAAAACATCTTCCATGATTTTATTTTGAAAATCGCCAATGGCTAATGCTTCTGAATAGGGTTGTAGACTAAAAGTTACACGGCTATAAAGTGGTAACCATTTGTCTGGATGTTTATCGGAAAACCATTTTTCAATTTTCTTTTGAAGTAGAAATTTTTCATCAGCCGTTTTAGAGCTCATTTCGACAAAATTTCGTCTCGAAAGTTCGGCAATAGCATCAGCATTTGGTTTTCGTGATTTTTGATATTCAGAGAAAATAGTTTTCCAATCATCACCATACTTTGAAATCATTTCATTCAAAATAGTAATATCTTCAAATCCTGCATTCATTCCATGTCCGTAAAATGGCACAATAGCATGAGCAGAATCGCCAATC
>CAZLEU010000115.1:0-8694 GCA_964558625.1 uncultured Flavobacterium sp. | reverse complement strand
AAGAACGAATACGGTAAATTGGAAATTCTAGGCGTTGGAAAATCCAAAAGTCTTGGGGTGGCTCGTGGTGTTGTAAATAATATTACACAAACGATCCAATCTATACAGCAAGCAATTCTAGAGGCAGAAGAAAATTCAGGTTATCAAATTAAAGATGTTGTTGTTGGAATTGCGGGTCAACACATTCGAAGTATTCAACACAGTGATTACATCAGTCGAAGTAATCCCGAAGAAGTAATCGGTGGAAAAGATATAGATTTATTGATTAACCAAGTACATAAATTAGCCATGCTACCTGGTGAAGAAATTATACACGTTTTGCCACAAGAATTTAAAATTGATGGACAATCAGACATAAAAGAACCAATTGGAATGTACGGCGGAAGATTAGAAAGTAGTTTTCACGTTGTAGTAGGTCAAGCCTCTTCAATTCGTAATGTAGGACGTTGTGTGCAAAGTTCAGGGATTGAATTATCTGGCTTAACACTAGAACCATTGGCGTCATCAGATGCAGTTTTGAGTCAAGAAGAAAAGGAAGCAGGCGTTGCTTTAATCGATATCGGTGGAGGAACAACAGATTTAGCCATTTTTAAAGATGGAATCATTCGCCACACAGCGGTAATTCCTTTCGGAGGAAATGTAATTACAGAAGATATTAAAGAAGGTTGCTCAATTATTGAAAAACAAGCAGAATTATTGAAAGTAAAATTTGGTTCGGCTTGGCCAGGGGAAAATAAAGATAACGAAATTGTTTCTATTCCAGGATTGAGAGGACGTGAACCAAAAGAGATTTCCTTAAAAAACTTATCCAAAATAATCCATGCTCGTGTAGTTGAAATTATCGAACAAGTTTTTACCGAAATCAAACTTTATGGACATGAAGATCCAAGAAAAAAACTAATCGCTGGAATTGTTTTAACAGGTGGTGGAGCACAACTGCAACACATCAAACAACTTGTTGAATATATCACGGGAATGGATACACGAATTGGTTATCCAAACGAGCACTTGGCAGGAAATTCTAGTGAAGAACTTTCAAGCCCATTATACGCAACTGCTGTTGGATTAATGATGAATAGTATAGAAAATCAAACACAAAGTGCTGTTAGATTTGAAAAAGCAGTTCCAGAAAAAGTGTCTTTTCAAAGGGAAAAAATAATAGAACCAGTTCAACAAGAACCAGTTCAAGAAGTTGAAAAAATAGAACAAAAAATTGAGACTAAACACGACGTAGAATCTACAGAAACAAAAATAAGAAGATCCTTTTTTGATAAGTATGTAGATAAAATAAAAGATTTTTTAGACAACGCCGAATAATAGTATTAGTTCAGTTAATAATTGACAGTAAAATAGAATAATAATAAATTAATTTCACAACTCCATTTACTTCGGAAAAAGGAGTGTGAAGAAAAACCAAAAAGTATGACAAGCAACTCAGATTTTGGAAACATTACATTTGATTTACCAAAAAATCAATCAAATGTTATTAAAGTAATTGGTGTTGGCGGCGGCGGTAGTAACGCAATCAACCACATGTTTAAACAAGGTATTAAAGGAGTAGATTTTATCGTATGTAATACCGATGCTCAAGCTCTTGATAACAGCCCTGTGCCAAACAAAATTCAATTAGGTGTAAACTTAACAGAAGGACTTGGGGCTGGAGCAAATCCAGAAATTGGACAACAATCAGCAATTGAAAGTGTGGCTGACATCGAGAAAATGTTAGATAGCAACACCAAAATGGTATTTATCACCGCAGGAATGGGTGGTGGAACTGGAACTGGTGCTGCGCCAGTAATTGCACAATTGGCCAAAGAAAGAGATATTCTTACCGTTGGTATTGTTACAATTCCATTTCAATTTGAAGGGAAGTCAAGACAAGATCAAGCTTTAGCTGGTGTAGAACGTTTGAGAAGACAAGTTGACTCGTTAATAGTTATAAACAACAACAAACTTAGAGAAGTTTATGGAAATCTTGGCTTTAAAGCTGGATTTTCTAAAGCCGATGAAGTTTTAGCTACTGCTTCTCGCGGAATTGCAGAAGTTATAACGCATCACTACACTCAAAATATCGATTTAAAAGATGCCAAGACCGTGTTGTCTAATAGTGGAACAGCTATTATGGGATCGGCAACAGCTATTGGTGAAAACAGAGCTAAAGAAGCTATTATTGCCGCATTAGATTCGCCATTGTTGAATGATAATAAAATTACAGGTGCCAAAAACGTATTGTTGCTTATCGTTTCTGGTACTAACGAAATTACAATTGATGAAATTGGAGAAATCAATGATCATATCCAAGCAGAAGCAGGTTTCAATGCCAACATTATTATGGGGGTTGGTGAAGACGAAACACTTGGAGATTCTATAGCTGTTACTATCATTGCTACAGGTTTTAATCCAGAACAACAAAGCGAAATCGTAAACACTGAGCCTAAAAAAATTATTCACGCTCTTGAAGATAATCAAAAAATAGAAAGAGATTTGACGGCTCAAAATTTTGTTGCTACAACTCCTGTAATTGAAAATGTAAGTGTTGAAGAGAAAATTGTTTTTGAATTAGTTGAAGATGTTGTAGAAAAACCACAACCTGTTATTTCCGAAAATGAATTGGTTTTAATAACCGATTTAATTAGAAATATCGACGTTGACTTTGAAATTGTTTCACCAGTAAAGGAAATCGATTTTACTTTTACCAAACCAGTAGCTGAAATTAATGAAATTCCAGTCGTTGATCACAAAGAAGTAGAACAAGTAACTTTTAGTTTCGATTTACCAATAAACGAAGTTAAGTCTGTTGAAGAAAACAAAATTGTTTTCGATTTGTCTCCAGAAACTAAGGATATAAAAGTAAATGAAGCTGTAGAATTTGTTCCAGTAACAGAAATACAAGAAAATGGAATTATCAAATATTCTTTGGAAGAATACATGGAAATGGAGTCAGAATTAATTGGTTCAAAACCAGTTACGTCTGTAGAAGAACCAGTTAATGAAGAGTTGAATATTACAATGAAGCAAGTAGATGCAAATCCTGTTGCTCCTACATACGAGTCGATTTCGCCTATGGAAATGTCAATCGAAGAAACACTAAGATTCCGTGCCGAAGAAAGAAGACGTAAACTAAAAGAGTTCAATTATAAATTTCATAATAATCCATCACGTATTGAAGAATTTGAAAAAGAACCAGCATATAAACGTTCTGGAATTGATATAACGACCAATCAAGCGTTAAATAACAATTCGCGTATGTCATTGGGAACTGACAGTAATGATGATGTTCAATTGCGTTCCAATAATTCTTTTCTACACGATAATGTAGATTAATGAGGTAAGAATACAAACCTTTACAACCCGAATTTTCTTTAGAATTTTCGGGTTGTTTGTTTTTACGAAGCACAAAGTTGCCTCAAAATATTAATAATAATTCACTAAATTTGCAAAACTTGTGGGCAATTCTAGTGATAATGAAATTGAAGAAAATGGTTCGGCTTTTTCAACAAGACATAATCCTACTTTTCGTAGCAATCACTTGTATTGCTTTTTCACGCGAGCACTGTCGTAATACTATTTTATTAAACAATAAAAGGATTTTCATTGTAAATGAAGTATACAGAACTCAGCTGAAAACTGAAATAACAAGCAAACTATTAGGCACAAAATTTAAAATTTAAAATAAAATGAGTTTATCAACAAAAATAATGGAAGTGATGAAAGAGGCTATGCGTTCAAAAGACACCATAGCATTAGAAGCACTAAGAGCAATCAAATCTGAGTTGCTATTGGCACAAACAGCATCGGGAAACAAAGATGAAATTTCAGAAGCAGACGAAATCAAGATTTTACAACGATTAGTAAAAATGAGAAAAGACAGTGCCGAAATTTTCACTACACAAAACCGTCCTGACTTAGCAGAACCAGAATTGGCTCAAATCGCTGTAATTGAAAAATTCCTTCCAGCGCAACTTTCAGAAGCTGAAATAGAAGTAATTGTTTCCAAAATCATTTCAGAGACAGGAGCATCAGGTATCGCTTCTATGGGAAAAGTGATGGGATTAGCTTCAGCACAAATAGGTGGACAAGCAGAAGGGAAAACCATTTCTGCAATAGTGAAAAAACTTTTAGTATAAATTGCGAAGTACAATATGCGAGGTATGAAAAACATTCGTACTTCGCTCTTTGTACCTAGTGACTACAAAATGGCTGCGTAGTTCAACTGGATAGAATATCAGATTTCGGCTCTGAGGGTTGAGGGTTCGAATCCTTCCGCAGTCACTAACAAAATGCTATTAAATTGTCTGACTTTTATCATGTTCAAAACTGTTTGAATGTTATAAATTTATGTTATAAAAATGACAGTTATGAAAGCAGTTGTTCCCGTGTCAACTATAATGACCAAAAATGTTGTCAAATTAAATTTGAATGACGATTTAACCAAGGCAGAAGCACTTTTTAAAAAACATCATATTCGCCATATTCCAGTTGTAAAAGGAAATATAATTCTTGGAATGCTGAGTTATACAGATTTGTTAAGAATCTCTTTTGTTGATGCAGTCGATGATGAAGATGAAGTAGTCGATGCAACCGTTTATAATATGTTTACGGTCGAGCAAGTAATGGCAAAAAAACTTGTCAAGGTTACTCCAGATACAACAATTAAGGAAACGGCAGAAATTCTTTCCAAAAATGAGTTTCACGCTTTGCCAGTTTGCCAAGGTGACTTATTAGTTGGAATTGTAACGACAACAGATTTGATAAAATACTTGATTAGCCAGTATTGATTAAATAGAAGTAATTGTTTTCAAGTTACTGATGGTCTCTGTTGGATTTTCTGCTTTAAAAACAAAACTTCCTGCAACTAAAACATCAGCACCGACTTCAACTAATTGAACGGCGTTTTTACTAGTTACGCCACCATCAATTTCAATAATAGTTGAGGCATTGTTTCTAGTTATAAGTTCTTTTAATTGTTTTACTTTTTTATAGGTGTTTTCAATAAATGATTGTCCGCCAAAGCCAGGATTTACACTCATGATGCAAACCATATCAATATCTTTAATCACATCTTCAAGTAAACTTACATTGGTATGCGGATTTAAAGCAACACCAGCTTTCATACCTTCAGCTTTAATAGCTTGTAAAGTTCTATGTAAATGTGTGCAAGCTTCATAATGAACAGTAAGTATATTCGAACCTAAATCAGCAAAAGTTTTAATATATCTATCGGGATTAATAATCATTAAATGCACATCGATTGTTTTTTTTGCATGTTTAGAAATAGCTTCCAAAACAGGCATTCCAAAAGAAATATTCGGAACAAAAACACCATCCATAATATCAATATGAAACCAATCTGCTTCACTGTTATTTATCATTTCGATGTCGCGTTGTAAGTTGGCAAAATCAGCGGCAAGAACTGATGGAGCAATAAGTGTGTTTTTCATTGTGTTGTTAGAGTTGTTTTGGCAAAGATAATTTTATTTTTCTGCTATGCCAAAATCCTTCATTAAATCCAATCCGTAGTTTCTTAATGCATCAATAATTTCAATTGATTTTATTCCTCTTTCAGTTATTGAATATTCTACTCTTGGTGGCACTTCTGGAAATACTTCTTTAGTTATAAAACCATCTTCAACTAATTCCTTCAATGCTTTAGATAGCATTCTGTCTGATGCATGGGTGAGACTTTTTTGCAATTCATTAAAACGCCATTTTTTATCTTTTAAACGCCACAAAATAGGCATTTTATAAGTCCCACCTATTTTAGTCATGGCAAACTCCACAGGATTATGGAACAAACGTTTGTCTTTTACGAAATCTGGCATACTTACATTTTTGTTAGTTACTTACAAAGGTACGCAGATATTGTTTACCCCAAAAGCCTAAGATAATTTTGTATTGCTAAATTTTAAAAAATATCAATATGAAAAATGTAATTCTATTCACATTAGTAGTAACGCTTCCATTTTTTGGAGTGGCTCAAAAAAGTAAAAATAAAACTAATAAAAAAGTAAAAAAAATGGAACAAGTAAAAGAAGTAAACAACTACGTGCATTTTCATGGTGCACCTTCAAAAGGTAAAATTTTAATGGTGGCAAGTTCACCAAGTACTAGTAAACAAACTGGTTGGCCAATTGGCTTTTGGGCAGCAGAATTAACACATCCTTTAAGAGTATTTCAAGAAGCAGGTTATGATGTAGAATTAGTATCGACAGAAGGTGGCGATTTGATGATGGACAGTTATTCAAATCCTATGGATGCTAGTGGTTATTCTGCTCACGACATAATTACATTGGGGTATATGCAAAAACCTGAATTTAATGCAATGTTGAAAAATACAAAAAGATTAACGGCTGTTGATGCCAAAAATTATGATGCTATTTTCTTAGTGGGAGGTCAAGGTCCAATGTACACATACAAAGGTAATGCAGAGTTGCAAAAACTTTTTGTTAACTTCTACGAAAGCGGAAAACCAAGTGCTGCTGTTTGTCATTCCACTACATTATTGTTAGAAACTAAAAAAACAAATGGTGAATTATTGGTAAAAGGAAAAACATGGACAGGTTTTGCAGATGCAGAAGAAGAATTTGCAGATAAAGCGGTAGGTATGAAAATTCAACCTTACAGAATTGAGGATGAAGCTCATAAAATAGCAGGAACAAATTTTAAAGTAGCAACTCCATTTAGTTCGTATGCAATTGCTGACGGTAATTTAATTACTGGACAACAACAAAATTCAGGAGCAGCTGCAGCGGAATTGTTAGTGCAAATGTTAATTAAATAATGAACATAAACTTTAAAATAGTTTTATTAATAATAGCAACATTTCTTTTTAGGAGTGTTGCTATTGCTCAATCTATTGAATATTATGTTGGTGATGAAAGAAATGGAATTGACTTGATGTGGTTTAAAAATTTCAAAAATTTCGAAGGAGAAAAATCCTCTTTTTTGTTTTTCAGTCGAAATCGAGCAAGTGTAGATTATCATAATTCACCAACTGCATTTGGAAGTACTAATGCCATTTCCTATAATTTCAAAAACGGCATAGGAATAGTTACTGTTGCTAGTTTTCTAAACGCAGGATTTACTCCAAAAGCAGGAATTCAATTTTATAAGCAAAATGAAAACTTTATGTTTTTCGGTTGGGCAGTAGCCGAATTAAAAAGTGAAGGTAATATTGATGTTTTTGGGTTGTTCCGATATCAACCTAAAATAAATGAGCAATGGAAATTTTTTAGCCAATTAGAATTATTTCCTGTTTATAATCCAAGTAGCGAGATGTGGAATTTTACGCAACGAATTCGATTAGGAACAAAAATTCAAAATTTAGTATTTGGATTTATGTCTGATTTGAATCAAAGCGGCAAAGATATTTTTTCATTTGCTAAAAATCATGGAGGATTTTTAAGATACGACTTTTAATTAATTGAATTTAAATTAAGTATAAAATATGAAATTAGCATTTATAGGTATTGGTAATGTAGGATTTGCCATTGCCAATAATTTACAGAAAAGAGGTCACTATATTATTGTTGCCAACAACGATGAAAATTCAGAAACCCTTAAAAAAGCATTGGAAAAAAACTCAAATTTTTCTGTGAAGAAAATACAAGAAGCCATTGATGAAGCTGAAATTATTTTTTTAGCAACACCATTCCAAGCCAATGAAGAAATTCTAAAAAATTTGAAGTTTAATGATAAAGTTTTAATCGATTGTACCAATCCAGTTGGCGCAGGAATATCTCACGGATTAAAAAGTGAGATTTCGGGTAGCGAAAAAGTGCAAGAATGGGCACCAGATGCTAAAGTGGTAAAAACTTTTACTATTTATGGTTTTGAAAATTTCATCAATAGTGATTATCCCAATTACAACGTAAAACCAGTTATGATGATTGCAGGAAATGATATAGAGGCAAAAGCTATAGTTTCTAAAATTAATTCCGATATGGGTTACGAAACTTTAGATACAGGTAAATTAGATCAAGCGTTACATTTAGAACACATTACTTTGCTTTGGGTAAAAATGGTTCGTAGAGATGGACATCATCCTAATTTTGTTTGGGCGAAGTTGGAAAAGTAATTTGTAATAATAAAAAAATAGACTATTTTTAAGATTTAAATTATCATTATGTACACAAGAAGACGATATGGATTTTGGATGACCTTTAATTGGAGTAAGAAACCCTTTATTATAGGATTGGTTTATGCAACTTTGTTGACTATAATTTTTGAATTAGTCTACCATAAGTTAAAATTTGATTTTTCAATTAGTTGGCAACCCATTAGTGTTTTGGGTATCGCAGTAGCGTTTTATTTAGGATTTAAAAACAATGCAAGCTATGATAGAACTTGGGAAGCAAGAAAAATTTGGGGCGGAATTGTAAATAATTCTAGAACTTTTGGAGCTGCTGTAAGTAGTTTTATTAAAGGTAAAAACGAAGATTTTATTAAAAAAGAACTTATTCATAGACATATTGCATGGTTAACTGCTTTGCGTTACCAACTTCGATTGGAGCGTGAATGGGAGCATACAGAGTATAGGGTAAAAGGAAAATACAATCCTATTATATCTGAACACTATTTTCATGATTTAGAGACTGAAATTAAAAATGTTTTGTGTGAGGAAGAATTTGAATTGTATAAAGGTAAAGCAAATATGGCAGCACAAATTCTACATAAACAAGCAAAAAGATTACA
>CAZLEU010000114.1:0-8752 GCA_964558625.1 uncultured Flavobacterium sp. | reverse complement strand
GAAACTGAATAATAAGAACGAGGATCAGATGGTTCTACATCTGTTGGACATACAACTACTTTTGCACCTACTGCACGAAGAATATCCATTTTCTCTTTGGATTGCTTGTCGGTTATCACACAAATTAGTTTATAGCCTTTAACAATGGCACCAAGTGCCAAACCCATTCCGGTATTTCCTGAAGTGCCTTCAATGATGGTTCCACCTGGTTTTAGACGTCCATCGGCTTCGGCATCTTCAATCATTTTTATGGCCATTCTATCTTTTACAGAATTTCCTGGATTAAAGGTTTCAACTTTGGCAAGAACAAGAGCATCAACACCTGCAACCACTTTGTTAAGTTTTACCAATGGTGTATTACCGATTGTTCCTAATATATTTTCTGAATAATTCATAAAATTTATGATTGAAGATTAACGATTTAATAATTTTAGATTACAAAGATATTGATTAAATAATAGTTTTACAAAACCTTGGCTTTAGAAAAAATGGATGACTAACTAACCCTGATGGTAGTGAAAATCCTGTTATTGCGGTGTTCGCAATAACAGATTGAAACAGACAGCAGGAAAATGGTTCTGTAAAATTCGCAAGCGATTTGTTTCTAGAAATACTATTGAAAGAAATTCCAAACTAACCCAAAGCGCACAATGAAATCGCGATATGGATAATCTGGTGCTGCATAGAACTTATTTTTGGAGGCAAACGCAGAATTGAAATGTTCTGCTTTTACAAAAATTCTGGTTTGACGAATTCTCCCGTTTATAAAAAAATCTAGGTTTGAAAAATCACCTATTTTTTTAGAATTTTGAACGAAGAACTCAGACAAAATAGGATTATATGCGTTTGCATAATAGCTTGTAAAATAGTTTAAAGTTACACCTGCTTGAATGTAAAGTGCTTTTTTATAGAAATAATCGGAGAAATATAGTGTATTTCTGGTTACAATCTGGGGTACATTTAGTATTGGGTCATTTTGCGTTACTTTTTGGTACAAAATGGTGTTATCAAGTGCTAATTTCCAATACTTTATTTCTTTATTAGCTTTTAATGAAATATAGTTTATTGATTTTTCATATTGTGCTGGCGCAACTGATTGAATTGAATCATAGATAGAATTATCTTTAAAATATAAATGATCTTTGAGGTTCGATACTTGAATTTCAGTATCTATCCACTGTGTTTTAGCTTTTATAACTGCTGAATTTATTTTTTCGTTTTTGAAGTTATTAAACCAATTGTAGGTTGCATAACTACTTTGATGTAAAACATAGTTATTGTCTGGTAATTTACTCAAATTTTGGTATTCAAATGACACATGATTTTGAGAATTAATTTTATAATTTAAATTTACTTCTATAGATGAGAAAGTTTGAGTTGATATTGATTTTGAAACCCGAATATCTCCTTCAACTTTGTCTTTTTGATAATGATATTGCCCCCCAATTGAGTTAAGATGTTTTTTAATTCTGCTTGGGATAAATCCAGATGAAGTCAAAATTACTTTACTATAATAATGATTGTAATTTAGATCGTCAATAAAGAAGTTAAACTTGCCAAATGTTTTGTTTTCATAAAGAATACCCAGTTTATTATAACCCGCTTTATATTTTGTTTGATCATTAATTTTTGAATTATAAGCCGTTCCAAATCTATAAAACGTATCTTGACCAAAAGTGGTTAAAGTTGTGGCTTGATTATATTCATAAAATTTATTTTCGAGAGTGATTTGATGTGTCAAAAAAAGATTATTTTGACTGTCATTTGAATTGATTCTTAATATATGATCAAGAAAAACTCTTTTTCCTTTCAAAAATGAAAATGCATCGGAAAGATATACACTTAAACGTAGCCTATCACGAAAATCCGATTCTTTACTTTCAAAGTTTTCAGTATCAATAATGCCTCCATTTTCACCAGCTAACAAATCTTGTCCTGTAAAATGAAATTTTGCGAAGTATCGCTTATTTAGTGTATTATAACTTGATGTTAATCTAAAATTACCGTTACTTGTTAATTCGTTTAAATATTTCCCTTTTGAACGAAGACCTTTAAACGATAATGAAATATTAAATCTTTCAGAGGTGTTAACAGTAATAAGAGCATCTAAACTTTGTCCTTGTTCCATGACTGTTTTAAAATACAATTCAGTTAGTGGAGTTGCGACAGAATAATAATTTATTTGATTTTTGTTTTGAAAGTTAAAATGTTTGCCTTTGAAACCGAATTCTGGTAATGCTGAATATTTATTCAATCCAAAATCTAAAGTTGTATATGTATGTCCTTCATTAGCAAAAGGTAATAATCCAAAAGCATCCTTACGCAAATAATTATATTCGTACTCATCCCTTATCGTTAATGATGTATCTACGTATGTTGTGTCTTTTTCAATAGAAATAATTCTATAGGATGTAATTGGAGCTTTTTTTGCAAGTTCTTTAGCTTTTTCTTCATCGGTTTGCAGTAAACTTTTTTTAGGTTTATCCACATTTGTTTCTTGTGAAAATCCTAGAAAAGAAGATAGAAGAAGTAATACTAAAAATAAAATTCTCATATGGTTATTTTAAAAGACAAAAATAACCAATTGTTTGATATTTGGATGGATTGGCACTAAAAGTTATGATTATTTTAAAATATTATGCACTTATTTAAAAATAAAAAAACCATTCGCTAAGGCGAATGGTTTTCTATAATAATTTAAAATACTTTAGATTATTGTCTTACTACTTTAATTGTAGAAGCGTTTCCATCAGCATTTGTAATTTTTACCATGTAGATTCCAGCATTGTAAGAAGACAAATCAACTGTTGCATTTTCAACAGAAGTGAAGTTAGCATTAGCAACTTGTTTTCCTAAAACGTCAGTTATAACAACATTAGAAATTCCTTTTCCAGTAATTGTTACTATACCAAATGTTGGGTTTGGAGAAAGTGTGTGGAACTTAGCAGTTGAAAAACTTTCGTTTGCTAAAGCTGGGTTTAACCATTTCCATACACCATCAACAGTAGAAGAAGTTGTAAAACCAGAAGCTACACCGCTTGTAACATCAAAAAACTCTAATGTTCCTCCACCATCAACAGGCTCAACATCTATAGCGTTAATATCAATCCAATTTAAACCACCATCAGTAGAATAAGAAGAACCTCTAAAACCATCAATTACATCTTCACCAGTATTAACTACTAAATTACCACTACCAGGTACAAAACAGATATCAAAATTTCTGTTAATCCCTTCAGGTGCCTCAGCAGTCCATGTAGCACCACCATCGGTTGTTCTGTGTTGAGTCCAATCAGCATTTAAAATTAAAACACCTTCATTTGCATCTTTAAAACTGTAGCTATCTCCAGTACCAAAATCAACACTTGGAGTTTGAGAAACAGTCCATGTTAAACCATGATCAGTAGATTTTAACAATCTTCCTTTATTTGTATTACACCATAGAACATCTCCAAAAACCTCAAAACCATGAGTGTAACCATATTCACCAGCCAAAGGAGCAGGAATACTAGCAGATGGAACTCTTGTCCAGTTTGTACCACCATTAGTTGTAGTGTAGATTTCAAAATAACCTCCAGCAGGGTCACCCATACAAACACCATTATTTTCATCATAAAAATACACCCAGTTTGTAAAAGAATCTGTCCCTGTATTGAACGAAGCAGTATTTTGTCTAGTCCATGTTGCACCAGCATCAACAGTAACCCATACACCTCCTGTTTGACCAGCAGCAGTAGGGAAAACGGCAATATATGCCTTAGTTGCAGAAATTGCGTGAATTGAACCAATACCTAATGCTGTATTACCAACATTTATATTTCCAGTAGTCCAAGTAACACCACCGTCAAGAGATCTACCCCATTGTTGATAGTTGTCACCACTACCATCACCAGGTGCTGCATAAATCCACAAAGTATTAGCATCAACATATGAAGCTTGTGGAAAAGAGGTTGAAGTGTTTGGAAAACCTGTTGAATATTGTTGCCAAAATACTTGTTGGGCGTTAACTCCCAAAAGTGGCAATAACAAAGTAAGCGAAAGTAATAATTTTTTCATAGTCGTTTATTTAATAATTAATAGATTTACAAATGTAAAAAATATTAAAACTAAAATCAAACAAATTATTAAATTTTAACTTGATTTTAGTTTTAATAGAAATTTTATAGTTTAGTGGCAGTAAAAACTGCATTACCATTTACAATTGTTTTGTTTACCTGCAAAACAGGTAACAATGGTGCACCAACAGTCAGACCATTATATACGCCATTGAAAACATCAACTTTTCCATCAGGATAAACTAGAACAAGTCTGTAAGGCATGTCAATTGGCGAAGTAGTTAAGGCAATAGCAGATATATTAAATATATAATTACCTTCAGCAGAAGAATTAGTTGTAGTATTTTCAGGCCCTGCATTATCAACGTTTATAAAATGGGTTTTACCACCAGACAATGAAGTAACATTGGCATCAGGTAAAGTAGGTTTATCTACATTAAAACGCAAGTTGTTAGATGTTGATAGATTAGGCCAAACTAATTTAACAGAAAGTCTTGAACCATTAGCATCTTGAATAGTTGTATTCCCAGTTTGAATTTCAACATTATTAGATTTGATTAAATAATGTTTACCTGCTTCAACAGTATACAATTCTATTGCAGATGCAAATAAATCAAATGTAGAATTAAAAGTTCCACCTCCAGCTGCATTAATCTCACCAGTTCCTGATAATTGATTTGGTAATATCTCAACATAACCTCTAGTTCTTCTACCACTATCACTTATAGAAGAAGCCTCAACTCTTACAGTATCGGAGAATGTTCTAGGCAAAGTAACAGTAAAATCAATTTTTTGATCTGTTAATGCCAAGGTTGAAGTTGAAGATATAGTAGCGTCTAAAGTTATAATATCTAAATTACCAACTGGAGAACCTGTAAATCTCTCTCCTTCATCACATGCAATGAAGAAAATTAAAGAAATTAAAGGTAAAAATATATTTTTTAATTTATTTTTCATAATTGAACCTATATTAAACTCCAAATGGAGCATAGTTATTAAAAGGATTATCAGGATCTATCGTTGAAGATAAGTTTGTACTAAATCTATATCCTTGCTTCATTGAAGGGGTTGATTGAACAGTTCTAGACAAATTAAGATATCCAACCTTATTCCCATTGGAATCATATGAATAACCAATAAACCTGTAAATATCACCATCCTGCAAATCAGCGACATTAACGCCTAAAACTGTTGCAATATCTTGAGCTGTCACATTAAGTTGATATGGAAAACTCGTTATAGTTTTGAACAATACAAAATCGCTTGTATTTACACCATTTGCATTTCTTCTTCTAATGAACAATTCATATTTGACGATTGTATTAGATGGGTCACTAATTTCTCCAACAAATGCTGAAGTTCCAATATTGTTAAAATCAATACTATTATTAACCACATTCAAACGAATGTATTGACCTGCAACCAAATCAGGTCTTGGATCAAGGCTTTCATCTTTTTCACATGAGAAAAAAACTAAAGCTAAAAAAGTGAAAAGTAAACTAACTTTTTTCATAGTATTTAGTGTTTATTTAGTGTAAATTTAAATTTGCTTTATCCCAAAACACTTTCTTCAATCTAGTATTGTTTGGTGTATTAGGGTTATTTTGTTGTGAACTTAGTGGATATAGTGCAGTACTGTAAAATGCTCCAGATACAGGTTCTAAAGTTGGTTGAAAATTACTTGGAAAACCAGTCCTTCTGTAATTATTGTAAGGCTCTATACCATTACCCCAAGATGCAATAAAATATTCTTTGATAATTAACTCAAGCTTTTGATTATTAGTTGTAAGACTATTATACTTAGTTGATATAAAATTCAAATAAGTAGTCTTTTGAGTTTGTAACAATGCCGTATTTACAACAGCAGGTCTTGTATAATCAGGTAAAAAATTAATTGTCTTATCAATAGATGTAGAAATAGCATCTAACATTTCTTGTTTAGGATCACCAGCAACACCAAGAGTTAACATAGCCTCAGCTTTTAAGAACTTAACATATGAAGCTAAAATTATTGGCATTATACCACGACCTAAAGCTCCTTTTGTTCCATCAGTTTGAACACTACCTGGATCCCCAATTGCCCCTCCAATAGGATATAGCCCCGTAACTGATCTTAATTCATTATCTGGTGGAATACCGTCGGCATTACCATGATCTCTACCCCAATAGCCTCCTGTAGCAGGATCATTTGTTTGTTGAACCCAATTTGAAAAACCATAACACGCTTTATTTGTGTTGGAATTTGTATTGTAAAATGATTTATATTGATCAGAATCATAATGGTCAGGTCTTGAACGACCAGGGAAGTTAAACTCATCAATTACAGAAGAAGCAGGATTAACTTGTTTGTAGAAGTAGAAACCTGTTCTAGGATCATAATTAGCCGAATTTCCTAAACCATTTGTTGTTGGAGCAAACTCTTTTTCTGTTGTCATTGTCCAAAACATGTAATTTGCGATGTAAGAACCTCCATTTGACTCATACATATCATAGTACTGTGGATGACGTGATTGTGGAGTTAAACGTGAAGAAGCATATTGAAATTTAAAATCCTGAGAAGAATCATTTATATAATTTCCACTGTTTAAAATTGACTCAATTTCAGTCTTTGCATCTGAAATTCCAATTTCAGAGCTAGCTAAACGAGAAGTAACAAGCATTTTAAGTCTTATAGTATTAGCTAATCGTATCCAATCGGCTTGACCAGAATAGTACAAATCAACAACTTTATCCCCTTTTCCTTGTGAATTTTGCAAAATTGTGATGGCTTCATTCAATTCTGACAATATACCTTTGTAAACATCTTTACTACTGTCAAATTTAGGGAATAAGTTAGCATTTCCAGCTAGTGCCTCACTATAAGGTATATCACCATACATATCGACTAAAGTAGCCAAAACATAACAACGTATAACTCTTGCAGCACCAATAACATATTTATCATTTTTTGCAGCAGCCTTTGGTTCCATAAACTTAATAGCGTTAAGCAAATTATAAGCTGTACTCCAATTAGAATTAAAATTCACTGGTTGAAAAGCATTATCATAAGTATTCCCACTAGTCATAGCCATCTGACGAGTAACTCTTTGAGTAAAACTATTGGCACTATTAACAAATTCAGGCAACTGAAGTTGTATGTAATTAAAAGCTAATTCATACTCTAAATTTTCAATTGCGATAGCATTGGGATCCTCAGTTTGATTCAAATCAAAAGTCTCGCAACTTATAAATAAGAACAACGAAAATAGGATTACTAGTTTATTTTTAAAGAAAATATTTTTCATGATTTAGAATGTTAAATTAAAATTAAACCCGAAACGCTTTGCAGTTGGACCAGTTAAAAAGTCAAAACCTCTACCGTTTCCAACACCAGTACTAAGTACATCTGTATCGAAATTCAAATATTTTGGGAAATTTATTGCTTTAAACCACATATTATTTCCTACAATTGATATTGACATTTTACCAAAAGGAGTCTTTTCAAGATATTTTTTTGGTAAAGAATAACTTAAAGATACTTCTCTTAAACGTATGCTTGTAGCATCATAAATTGCTTGCTCGTTAATAAAGAATCCTGAGTTATTGAAACCATATTGAGTTACACCAATTTGAGTAGTATTTATATTTCCATTTTGATTTACTCCAGGTAAAACAAATGTACCTGAACGATCAAAATCAGTATCTTTTGTTAAACCTCTTGACAATAGAGCAGCAGCTGTTGTTGAATATATATCTCCTCCTTTTTGATATTCCCATTGAAATTGGAATGTTAAATTTCTATATGAAAATTCATTTATCCATGTTGCATTCCAATCTGGATTTGGATCACCAATGATTGTATCGTCAGTATTTCTCAAATAATTTCCGTCAGCTGCAACAATATAATTACCATTACCATCTCTAGCAATAGAACTTCCTACTATAACACCATATGGCTGTCCTGGAATTGCGAAATTACCTAGATTACTAAAACCTTCAATTCCAATTTGACCAATCGAACCTAAACCAAGAGAAGTAACAATGTTTTTATTTTTTGTAAAGTTAATTGTAGAAGACCAATTAAGATTTTTTTCAGATTTCAATGGTACAAAATTTAGCCCTAACTCAATACCTCTGTTATACAATTCTGCAATATTATCATATGTAACTGTATAACCTGTTGAAGTTTCAAGAGGTCTTTCAATAATTAAATCTGTTGAAACTTTGTCATATGCAGAAAAATCAATTCCAACTCTGTTATTAAAAAACTTAGCTTCAATCCCTAATTCTAACTCAGTTATTAATTCAGGTTTAAGATTTAAATTACCTAACTGACTAGATGGTGACTGAGTATTTATAACAACATTACCATCTGTTAGGAAAACGTTCGATTGAGAATCAATAACACCTACAGAAGCATATGGTGGAGGGAAACCAGCTGATGTTCCATAACTAATTCTTCCTTTAAGGTAATTTATGTACTTGTTATTTTTCAATACTTCAAAAGCATCAGTTGGCACAAATGAAAGAGAAGCAGATGGATAAAATATACTTCTATTTTTAGGTTGCAATGAAGAAAAGTAATCATTTCTACCTTGTAAATTTAAATAGAGGTATTTATTATATCCCAAAGTAGTACTAAAGTAAGCTCCTATTACATTAAAATTTGAACTATTAGAATATGTTGGAAGGAAATCATTGTCTTGTTTAACAAAATT
>CAZLEU010000113.1:0-9118 GCA_964558625.1 uncultured Flavobacterium sp. | reverse complement strand
AAACGATAAAAAAAATAGGTGTTCTGACTTCTGGTGGTGATTCGCCAGGAATGAATGCAGCCATCCGTTCTGTTGTTAGAACTTGTGCCTTTCATGGTGTTGAATGTGTTGGTATATATAGAGGCTACCAAGGAATGATAGAGGGTGATTTTAAGGAAATGGGACCACGCTCTGTAAACAATATTGTAAATAAAGGTGGAACTATACTAAAGTCAGCTCGCTCGAAAGAGTTTATGACTGTAGAAGGTCGTAAAAAAGCACATGAAAATCTTGTTTCTGCAGGAATTGATGCATTAGTTGTTATTGGTGGTGATGGGTCTTTTACGGGTGCAGAAGTTTTTAATAATGAATTTGGCTACCCAGTTATGGGAATTCCAGGTACTATTGATAATGATATTTTTGGAACAAGTCATACTCTAGGATTTGATACTGCATTAAATACCGTTGTTGATTGTATCGACAAAATACGAGATACAGCAAGTTCACACAACCGTTTATTTCTTGTAGAGGTTATGGGTAGAGATGCGGGTCATATTGCGCTTAATGCAGGAATAGGTGCTGGAGCAGAAGAAATTTTAATTCCAGAAGAAGATCTCGGATTAGAAAGACTTTTAGACTCATTAAGAAAGAGTAAAGCATCTGGCAAATCGTCTAGTATTGTTGTAATTGCCGAAGGTGACAAGATTGGTAAAAATGTATTTGAATTAAAAGATTATATCGAAGAAAATTTTCCTGAATATGATATTCGTGTTTCTGTTCTTGGTCATATGCAACGAGGCGGATCTCCATCTTGTTATGATAGAGTTCTGGCTAGTAGACTAGGCGTAAAAGCTGTTGAATCAATTTTAGAAGGAAAATCAAATTATATGGTAGGAATGCTAAACGATAAAGTAGCATTAACACCATTAGAGCAAGCTATAAAAGGACATTCAGAAATTGATAAAGAATTATTGAGAGTTTCTGACATAATGACAACCTAGTTAAATTTCAAAAATAAAAATCAATTACACTATCAAATAATAAAAATATAAAATAAAATAAGATGTCAAAAGTAAAATTAGGAATAAACGGATTTGGAAGAATTGGAAGAATCGTTTTCAGAGAAACATTTAACAGAGATAATGTAGAAGTAGTAGCTATCAACGATTTATTAGATGTTGATCATTTAGCTTATTTGTTAAAATATGATTCAGTTCACGGTCGATTCAACGGAAAAGTTGAAGTTAAAGACGGACAACTGTACGTAAACGATAAGTTCATCAGAGTTACAGCTGAAAGAGATCCAAAACTAATCAAATGGGATGATAAAGATGTCGATGTGGATATCGTTGCAGAATGTACAGGAATTTTTACCACATTAGAAACTGCACAATATCATATTGAAGGAGGCGCAAAAAAAGTAGTTATTTCGGCTCCATCTGCAGACGCTCCAATGTTTGTAATGGGAGTAAACCATACAGAAGTAAAAGCTACAGATACAATTGTCTCTAACGCTTCTTGTACAACCAACTGCCTAGCTCCATTAGCAAAAGTGATCAATGATAATTTTGGAATAGTAGAAGGTCTTATGACAACTGTTCATGCTACAACTGCTACACAATTAACAGCTGACGGGCCATCAAGAAAAGATTGGAGAGGTGGTCGTGCTGCTAGCGTTAACATTATACCTTCATCTACTGGTGCTGCTAAAGCCGTTGGAAAAGTAATTCCATCATTAAACGGTAAATTAACAGGTATGTCATTTCGTGTGCCAACAGTTGATGTTTCTGTAGTTGACTTAACTGTAAAATTAGCTAAAGAAACTTCTTACGAAGCGATTATGTCTGTTTTGAAAAAAGCATCTGAAAATGAAATGAAAGGCATTTTAGGATTTACAGAAGACGACGTAGTATCGCAAGATTTTGTAGGCGATTCTAGAACTTCTGTTGTTGATGCTAAAGCAGGAATTGGTCTAAACACTACTTTCTTCAAATTGGTTTCTTGGTACGATAACGAGTATGGTTATTCAAGTAAATTAATTGATTTAGCTGTACATATCGCAAAAATATAATATATTTGAAATCCCGTTGCTCAACTAGTGACGGGATTTTTTACAAAAAACAAACCAAACCAAACCCATAATTAGCATTAGTTCTGTCACTATAGCTAATTACTAATCAAATAACAAAATGAAACTATTAGTTGATAGTGGTTCTACAAAAGCCGACTGGATAGCCATTGACGAAAATGGGAAAGTCCTTTTTACCACACAAACACTAGGTTTAAATCCTGAAATCCTTGACAAAGAAGAAGTTATTAATCGCTTAGATCAAAAATTTGATATCGAGCATAACAAAGAAAAAGCGACTCATCTTTTTTTCTATGGAGCAGGTTGTGGAACCGAAAGAATGAAAAATTTTTTAGCAGAAGTTTTTAAAGAATATTTCCCAAATGCTGCTATATCTGTTCACGAAGATACTTATGCTGCTGTATATGCAACAACACCAAAAGGAGAACAAGCCATTGTTTGTATATTAGGAACAGGCTCTAATTGCAGTTTTTTTGACGGAACAGTTTTGCATCAAAAAGTGCAATCGTTAGGTTACATTGCTATGGATGATGGATCAGGAAATCGTTTTGGACGTCATTTGCTTCGCGGTTATTATTTCAATAAAATGCCAAAAGACTTAGCCAAAGAATTTGAAGAAGAATATAATGTAGATGCCGATTATGTCAAAGCAAACTTGTATAAAGAAGCCAACCCTAATGCCTATTTAGCCACTTTTGCTAAATTTATAATTAAGCATAAAGACACCGATTTTTGCAAAAAAATCATTTACAAAGAATTAAAGAAATTTGTTAAAAATTACATTATGCAATATGATAATTGCAAAGAAATACCAGTGCATTTTGTAGGTTCAATTGCATTTTACCTAAAAGATGAATTAACCGATATTTTAAACCAACATGGAATTCAAATTGGGAATGTTTTAAGACGACCAATCGACGGATTAATCGCTTATCATATTTTGAATAAATAAAATACTAATTTCAATTAAGTTTAAACCATTAAGATAGTAAGTTAATTAAGAAAAAAACTTAATGAAACTTAATTACCTTAATGGTTTATTTTCTTTACACTTGTCAAACTTTTGCCAATTAATGGATAAAATTATGGAAATAGCAATAATTGCACACGACGGAAAAAAAGCGGATATGGTTCAGTTTCTAAATAAAAACAAACACATTCTTCACAAAGAAAACATCAAACTTATAGCCACAGGGACTACAGGTGGAAAAGCCGAGGCAGCAGGATTTAAAGTAAAGAAAATGCTTTCAGGCCCACAAGGTGGCGATGCACAAATAGCAGCTAGAGTAGCAGAAGGAAAAACAAAAATGGTCTTATTCTTCAAAGATCCCAACTCAAGCCATCCGCATGAACCCGATATCAATATGCTAATACGAATTTGTGATGTTCATAACGTGCCATTAGCTACCAATGAAGCCACAGCACAGTTGTTACTTTTGGGAATTGATGAGATGGAGTAAGTTTCTTGATTCAATATGTAAAGCAAGTATTGTCTGTTATTTTCTTTTTTTGGTTGATATTTTTGATGCAATTTTAAATTATTTAATTCAGATATTTTATAGAATTTCATATTATTACTTTTTACATAGTTGCAAATTTCTATTAGAGTCTGATATTCTGTTTCATAATTGCTTTCAAAAGTTTTAACTGGTTTGTGAGCATAAAAGATTACAATTTTATTATTATTTTTTGCATACTCTAAAAGTGATAAAAAATATGTGATACTAAAATGGGAATAATTTTTGTCAATACCCAAACCCAATACAATATTACTATTATTATAAAAACAATTTTGATAAGCTGGACTCGTATTTCCATAAATTGTTCCTCTAACTATTTTAAATTCATTTAGTAGTAATTTGTCTGTTGTTAAGTTTCTTTCACCATAAGGATAAGCAAAAGAAGATATAAATAAATCATTATTATTCATCAATGTTATCATTGGATAAATCTCTTTATTTAGGTACTCAATCTCTCCATTTCCAGAAATAAACTTAGGAGCATTCAAATGATTTAAACCATGTCCACCGATTTCGTGTCCATAATCTTTTAAATCTTTTAATTTTTTAATTTTATTTGCAGACAATTGATTAAATTTTGCTACAAAAAATGTAGCTTTCCAATCGTAAGGTTTTAATACAGTATTAACTTCAAACCATTCATCTACATAATCATCATCAAATGTAATTACTACACCACATTCTAAATTTGTTTGCTGATTTTGAATAGCATTGCTTTGATTACAAGAAAATAATAGTACGTTTAAAAATAATAAAAAGTATATTTTTAGTTTCAGTTTATTGCTCTTTTCCTGTTTCGCAACTGATTTTTTTGTAATTTGACATAAGGTTGATGGTGCCATTTCAGCAAAAGTAACGGTTGTTTGTACTGCAAGCAAGGCTAATTCAACCGAAACAAAATCTGAAATAATATTAATTTTTTTCATACTGTCAAAATTTTTAAATTTTTCCAACAGTAAATTTAGTTTATCGAGTTTTTTAATTAAATACCTGAAAATTATTATTATTTTTTACCTGATTGCAGGAGTTTTACAAAATTGCAATCTAAAAGCATAACAATCATAAATTCAACCGAAACATATAAGTTACTACTATTCTATTGTTGTAGTTACTTTCAAATTTCTTTTATTTAGTTGTAATTAATAATCAAATCATTTTTTAATATTTTTTGATTCAATTACATGATTAATATTTGCATATAGTTTTGATAACGATAATTTTTTAAAATAGGTACTCCTTTGAATAAGTGATGTTCAACAATCTATCCTCTTTTGAATAAAGTTCTACTTAAATTATCAGCGTAATTTCTCATTTAGTTATCCTTTTGTTTAAGTATCTCATAAAATAATCACAATCGGTAAGCATTCGTATATATAAAAAAATCCTCAAAAGTTTTCACTCTCAAGGATTACTTTTTTCTGTTAACTATAATTTATTTCACTGCAATCATAGATATTTCAACATTTACGCCTTTTGGTAAGCCAGCTACTTGTACCGTTTCTCTTGCAGGTGCGGTTGCTTCGTCAAAATAGCTTCCGTAAACACTATTTATTTTGGTAAAATCATTCATATCCATAATGAAAATGGTTGTTTTTGCCACGTTTTCAAAGGTCATTTCTGCTGCTGCTAAAACCGCTTTCATGTTTTCCATTACTTGCTTGGTTTCGGTTTCAATATCATCAAGAACCAATTCCATAGTAGTTGGATTCAACGCAATTTGCCCAGAAGTATAAAGTGTATTTCCTACCAAAACTGCTTGGTTATAAGGACCAATAGGAGCAGGAGCATCGCTAGTAATTATTATTTTTTTCATGTATAAATTGTTATCTAAATTTTGAAATCTATCGAGGCTTATTTTTCTCCCATTTGATATCGCTAAGTACACCCGCTTTTATTCCTATAAAGAAACCCCAAAATGAATTATTTCCAAAAGGTGACCAATTAAAGTCCATTCGCCAACTCAGCAAATCTCTTTCAAATCGGAGTTGGGTAAACGTAACGCCTTTTTGTACAAAATCATAACCTGTTGAAGCACCAATTTTCCATTTTGGTGTCAAATCAGTATTCATAGAAACCATTAACGAGTTTCCAGAAATTTTCTTTTCACGTCGGTCATTACTATAAGTCAACTGATAGGCAAATGTCATATCCCAAGGAATTACCGATTTAAAGAAACCTTTAAACTCTTCTTCTTCCTCTTTGTCGCTAAATTGACTCTCTCGTCGATCACTAAAATCGGTGTTCGTTCCAAACAAATCATCTTCACGACCACCATTACGAGCACCTTGTTTGTTTTTTTTCGTATTATTTTCATTACCTTTACTAGAAAGAGAATAATTCAAAGTCATATTTGCACTTGTCATCCTAAACAAGCTTCCTCCATTATCAATATTGAAAGTATTAATTGTTTTTCCAGAATTATCAAGAGCGTACGGATTTAATGTCATACCAAAATTCACATTCATTTTGTCCTTAAACAAAAGCGTTCCGCCGCTAACTCTTAGTGGAGCCCAACGTAATGAATCGGCAACAATATTATAACTTGTTTGAAAATTTAGATTGTTAAGCAACATTATTTTCTTGGGCTCGGTTTTGGTACTGTCTTTATCAGTCACTTTAGCTTCAAAAGTATTACTCAAACTGAATCCGAAACTATTAGCATTACTCTTTCCTGGTGCGCCATACATTCCGCCTTCAAAGCGTGTATATTCTTTGATTTCCATCCGACCACTAGCATCAGATGCATATGTATCATAGTATCTTTCAAAACTAGGAGTATAGCTATAGGAAATATTAGGTTTCATAACATGACGAATCGATTTTATTTTTTTGTTTTCCCCAAAATTGAAAGTACCATATACTGTTGTTCCAATTCCTGTTGAATACGAATAGGTTCTAAAAGCATCAAATCCATTAACTGTTGTAGTAACATCCTTATCCAGATTAGAATCATACTTTTTTCTAATTGTTTTTAAATACCATATCTCTTCATAATTTATCGATGAAGAAACACTAAAGTATTTCATAATCTTAAAGTTAGTACTTAATGGAATAGAATGTTTCATGCCTGTTGTGGCATTTTTAAACATTTCCGATTTAAAAAAGAACTCATCTGTTGTTTTGAAACGATTTTCACCCAACAAATTATATTGAAAATTTATATTTTTAAAGAAACCTTTTTTAGGTGCATCTTTTGGAGCAAATGGAAATATTCTATCAACACTCATTTGAAGTGTTGGTAAAGTCATGTTAATTTCTTGTGTATTAGTGTTCTGGCTATGAGTAGCTGTCAACGACATATTAACTTGAGGAACCGAATTAAATGTCTTAGAATAGGAAATAGAAGAACTTAATGTATTGTTTAACTGAGAACCAACATTAACTTGATTAAGTGATTGTTGAAAATACTTACTACTTCCCAAATTTACAGAAGCAGAAAATCTCGAATTTGGATTTGCTTTTCCGTCCTGTGAATGAGACCATTGAATATTGTAAATTCTTGATTTTGAATAATCAGGGAAACCTCGTTCACTAAAAATTTGATTCTCAAACCGTACATTTACATTTCCTCTAAATTTATATCGTTTGGCATAACTCGATTCAAATCGCATAGCATAACTTCCATTAGTATAATAATCTCCAAGAATGGCCAAATCATACATGTCGCCAAGCGCAAAATAATAGCCACCATTTTGAAGAGCATAACCCTGAGATCGGGTATCATTAAAAGTAGGAATTATCAAACCCGATACACTTTCTGTTGTCATAGGAAAAAAAGCAAAAGGCAAAGCCAATGGTGTTGGAACATCGGCAATGACCATGTTAGTCATTCCAGTAACTACTTTTTTTCCTGGGACAAATTTAACTCTATCGGTTTTAAAATAATATTCAGGGTCTTCAATGTCTTTTGCAGTTGTAAATCGGGCTCCTTTTAAGAAATAAACCGAATCGTTTTCCCTTTTTGATATCTCGGCTTTTACTTTAAATTCACCTTGATCGGTTCTGGAATTCCAAATTAACGCTTTTTTGGTTTTGAAATTAAATCGAATCGAATCAGGTTCAACAACATTTGAACCTTGTTTAAAAACGGGCAATTGTGTATATTTTCCAGTAGAATCTTTGATTCTACCAGCATAAACTTCATCTTTTTCGTAATCTAAAACGATAATTCCAGATGTTAATTCGATATCTTGATAGTACAATTCGGCTTTGTTGTAAAGCGTAATCCGTTTCTTTTTTTGGTCTATTTTTTCATAATCGACCGCTTTTCTTTTTATTTTACTTTCAATTACAGATTTCTTTTTTTTAACAGTATCAGTCTTGGTAGACTCTTTTTCGCCAACTAAACTGGGTATCGAAATATGTGTGCTATCTGCCTGTTTATTAGCAGGTATAGACAACGTTTTGTTACCGATATCTTGTGAATAACTTTTGGATATTCCAATTGTTAGGAAAATTGCTGATAAAACGATATTAAATAAGTTTGTGCGCAAAGGTTTAAATACTATTTTTGTAAAAATATGGCGTAATTATTGATATGCCAAACATACGTATTAATTTTTGCCAAAAATAAACATTTATAAATTTTAAAACGATACGCTTTTTATAAAAATTAACTTTAATTGGTTCCATGAACATTAAACATAAATTTAGATTAGTATTATTTCTTATAGCACTAGTAGTTTCATCTACTACTGTTGAAGCACAAAAAAATGAAAAGTTTACCGTTGTTTTAGATGCTGGTCATGGAGGGAAAGACACAGGAGCTCATTATCATGGCAAAATGGAAAAAGATGCAAATCTTGATGTTACATTAAAAGTTGGAAAAATATTAGAACAAAACCCTAATATTAACGTCATATATACTCGTAAAACTGATGTTTTTATAGAATTGAGAGAAAGAGCAAAAATTGCTAACAGAGCCAATGCTAATTTGTTTGTTTCAATACATTGTAACGCCAATAAAAATACAGCTGCATATGGAAGCGAAACGTATGTAATGGGAATGGCTAGAGCCAATATGAATCTTGAGGTGTCAAAAACGGAAAACTCAGTAATCTTTCTAGAAGACAATTATAAACAAACATATAAAGGTTTTGACCCCAATAATCCAGAGACTTTGATTGGTTTAAAAATGGTTCAAGAAAACAATTTAACCAGCAGTATTGATTTAGCCACAAAAATTCAAAATAATTTTATAAGTAATAATATAAAATCAAGAGGTGTAAGGCAAGAACCATTATGGGTTTTAGACGCAACAGTTATGCCAGGTGTTTTAATTGAAATAGGCTTTATATCCAATATTGAAGAAGGAAATAGAATTAGCTCCGAAGAAGGACAAAAAGTTTGTGCAACTTCAATTGCAAAAGCCATAGTGGCTTATAAAAAAGAATTTTTTGGATCTAGTTCCAATGAGCCTACTATTGAAAGCGCTGGAAAATACATACCCAAAATTTCCGAAGAACCAAAAGACAGCATCATCAAAGACGAAAAACCAAAGGATACAATTATTAAAAATGAAAAACCAATT
>CAZLEU010000112.1:0-9303 GCA_964558625.1 uncultured Flavobacterium sp. | reverse complement strand
GATTCTTCTAATATAACTCCATTTTCTGTTATTTTTTTATAAGCACCTTCTTTCAATCCATCGACATAATTAACTTCTTCTGCTACTTTATTATTCTTAAAATATACAGTTCTTAATCCATTTAGTTTTCCATTTTTATAAAATTCTCTTGTCATAATCGATGGTGAATCTTCGTGATAATAGAGCCACTCACCTTCATACACCCTATTTATAACTTTTCCTTCGCTAACTTTATTATTCTTTTGGTTATAAAAAATAGTATAGCAAGAATTGTCTTTTTTATTGAATTCTCTAGTAGCAATAACAGTCCCAGCTTTGGTATCATCAAAAAACTTGAAGGTCCCTATTTCTTTTCCGTGCTCAAACGTCCCTTCATAACGTGGTCTTTTTGATTCTTGATAAAAGCCTTTCCAAACTCCATGTTTTAGCCCTTTTTCATCTACTTTATTAAAGTCATTTTGAGAAAAACTACTACTAGCAGTTACTAAAAATAATAGAATTGTTTTTAAAAATTTCATATTAATACTCATTTGAATAATAATTAATATAACACGTTTTTGTAAATTTTAGTATGCAATAATACAACTTTCTCAGTCAAAAAGCATGCCTATGTTAATGGTCAAATGATTCTTGACAAAATGAATTTAATTTAAATTTATAATCTGTTTAGGTTGGGAATCCATTTTTGATTCTAAAAAACACTTTAAAATATAATAAAAAGCTACATAACAAACAGTTACATAATAAAACACAAGTTAATTTTTTAGTTAAAATTCGTTTTGTTTAATTTTTTTTAACAAAAGTTAAACAAAATGAATTTATCTTAGCCAAAAGTATTACTAACAATAAATAAACGAAACAATGAAAAAATTAACAAAATTCAGAACATTTGCTTTGATAGCATTTATGGCTTTAGGATTCATTTCATGTAATGATGACGACACTACAGTTGTAACAGCCGATACAACGATAACGGGATTAGCAAAAAGTAATGCAAACCTATCGATTTTGGTACAAGCTTTGACCAAAGCCGACTTGGCCACTACCTTACAAGGAACAGGACCGTTTACAGTATTTGCACCAACAAATGAAGCATTCACACAGTTTTTGGCTTCAAATGGATTTGCGAATCTTGATGCAGTTCCTGTGGCTACATTGAAGGAAATTTTACTAAACCATGTAGTAAGTGGTACCGTTCAGTCGAGTGGATTAACTGATAATTCATATATAAAAACTCTTGGAAAAGGTTCTGCATCGTCAACTAACACCTTAAGCATGTATGTAGATACAACTGATGGTGTTGTTTTAAATGGTGTTTCGGAAGTAACAACAGCAAATGTAATTGCTTCTAATGGTGTTATTCATATTGTTGATGCTGTTATTGGTCTTCCTACAATTGCAACACATGCAACGGCAAATCCAAACTTTTCAACATTAACAGACTTGCTTTCAACACAAGGTTTGGTTCCAACACTTAATGGTACGTCTGGTTCACCTTTTACAGTATTTGCACCTCTTAACACAGCATTTGATTCGGCAACATTAAGTCTATATGGTGGACTTACACCTTCACAAAAAACTGCAGTTTTAACGTACCATATTGTTGGTGGAGCAAACGTATTGTCCAATGCAATACCAACTACTCCAATAACAACTCTTGAAACAGGAACATTTACTATAGCAGGAACAACAATTACTGATGAACAAAATAGACAAACAAATATTGTTCTAACAGATGTTCAGTGTTCTAATGGTGTTATTCATGCAGTTAATAAGGTATTATTACCTGCTATTCCATAATTATTCATCTGTATTAACCAAAAAAAGAGCTCCAATGTTGGAGCTCTTTTTTATTTTTTACTTTTTGCTTTTTGTGCTTCGGCCTGTTCCATTGCTTCTCGAAGTCTTTTTTGAAATTTACCTTCTTTTACAGGTTTGGTCTTATTTTCCTGAATCTGTGCATGAATTTTATCGCTATCTATAAAATATTTTTTGATAACAATCATAATTCCAATGGTGATTAAGTTTGAAATTAAGTTATACAAACTCAATCCTGAACCGTAATTATTAAAGAATATTAACATCATTATTGGTGAAAGATAAATCATAATTTTCATTATTTTCCCCATATCTGGCATTCCTTCTTGTTGTGGCTGTGCCATTGCTTGATCCCCTGAAGTCATTTTCATATAAAAGAAAATGGCAATGGCGGCTAGTAATGCAAATAAACTTACGTGATTTCCGTATAGAGGAATATTAAATGGTAATTGCAAAACAGAATCGAATGAAGATAAATCATCTGCCCATAAAAATCCTTTTTGACGCAACTCCATTGCTGAAGGAAAAAACTGAAATGATGCATACATAAATGGAAGCTGAATCAATGCTGGTACGCATCCTGCCATTGGATTTACACCTGCTTTGCTATATAACTTCATCGTTTCCTGCTGCTTTTTCATTGGATCTTTTGCATACTTTTCTCCTAACTCTGTAATCTCTGGTCGCAAAACTTTCATTTTGGCTTGTGACAAGAATGATTTGAAAGTAATTGGAGACATAGCCACTTTTATTATTATTGTGAATAATATAATAGCAATACCCAATCCCATAAATGAACTTAAGAAACCAAATAATGGGATAAATATTAATTTATTTATCCATCCAAAGATTCCCCAGCCTAATGGTACAATATCTTCTAAGTTCTTTTCGTATTTACTTAATAATTTGTAATCGGTTGGTCCATAATACCAATTCATTTTATAATCAAGTTCGCCATTTTTAAAAGCTAAAGGTAATGTTGACCTGAATTGTTTTGTAAAAATGGTATCTTTTTTATCGTCATTTACTAAGTTGGTCGAGCTAATTTTTACATTGTCTACTGGTGATTGTGTTAGCAAAATAGAGGTAAACAAATGTTGCTTGTAAGCTATAAAAGTTGCTTTTTCTAAAGTTTCATCTTCTTGTTTTCCTAGACCAGCATAATCCACTTTTCCTCCGTCGTGTTCATAGTAAATTTCGGCATAACGGTTTTCGTATGAAACACTTTTTTCGTTGCGATAAGATTTTAAATCCCATTGCAGATCGGCTGGTTTTGTTGTATTTAGTGCGGTATTCAAGCCTTGTGAACGCAAATCGAAATCGACCATGTAATCGTTTGGTTTTAGAACATATTTGTATTCTAAAAATTCGTTTGCACCTGTTTTTAATTTCATGGAAAGCACTTGATTTTCTCCAACTTTTGTTAAAGTTGGTTCGAAAAATAAGTCTTTGGTATTTAGAACACGATTATCTTTGGTTTGCAATTCAAGATTGAAATTGGCATTGTTGTTTTTGATTAACGAAACCAATTCACCTGAGTCTTTTTTGATTTTATCAAATTTCTTTAAGATTGCTTCTGAGATGAAACCTCCTTTATTGGAAATTGTTAGCTTTACCAAATCATTTTCGATGGTTGTTGTACCTTCTTTTGCAGATGGCAATGTTGCTGAGTAAGCGAAACTTCCTAATGTTCCTTGCAGCTTTTGGAGTTTTTCGGTACTTGTTGCTGTCGTATCTGCTAATACAACTGCTGCTTGTTTAGCAACAGCCTCTTTGGCTTTTTGTGCTTTTTGAATTTGTTCTTTTTTGGCTTTTTCGGCGGCAATTTCTTCGGGTTTTGGTTGGTTCTGATACATTATCCAAAGTAATATACCAAAGATTAAAATAAATCCGATAATTGAATTCTTGTCTAACTTCTTTTCTTCCATTATTGTTTTATAATTTATTCATCAGTCGTTTGAAGGACTGTATTGTTTCATGTTTTTAAAAAAATTGTTTTTAAAAACGATTTTAGTAACCAATAGTTCACTGTTTAGCCCTGATTGGAGCGGCACCTTGTAGAGCGGAAAGCAGGAAAATGGTTTACTGCCATTACTACTGTTTCGCTCCTAACTTTGATAAGTCGGTAACTATTTTTTATTCTTTACCATTGCGGCCACAAAGCTAACAAAAATTGGCTGAGGATTTGCAACGGTGCTTTTATATTCGGGATGGTACTGTACGCCGATGAAAAACGGATGGTTTGGCAACTCAATAATTTCGACCAAACCTGTGTCTGGATTGATTCCGGAGTTTATTAAACCTGCGTTTTGTAACTCATCTGCATATTGATTATTGTACTCATAACGGTGACGATGACGCTCTGCAATTTGGGATTTTCCGTAAATTTGTCTTGCTAAACTTCCTTCTTTTAAATCACATTTCCATGAACCAAGACGCATTGTTCCACCTTTATCGGTAATGGTTTTTTGTTCTTCCATTAGGTTAATAACTGGATTGGTTGTGTCGGGATTCATTTCGGTTGAGTTAGCGTCTTTGTATCCTAAAATTGTTCTGGCGTACTCAATAACGGCCATTTGCATTCCTAGGCAAATTCCAAAAAACGGCAAATTATTTTCGCGAGCATAACGAACAGCTTCGATTTTACCTTCAATTCCTCTTTCTCCAAAACCTGGTGCAACAAGTATGCCATCGAGCCCTCTTAGACTTTCTTCTGCCGTTTTGGCATCGATAGATTCTGAGTGAATACTTATTACGTTTACTTTGGTTTCATTAGCCGCACCAGCATGGATGAAAGCTTCTAAAATAGATTTGTAAGAATCTTGCAATTCGACATATTTGCCTATAAGACCAACGTTTACAGTATGTTTTGGGTTTTGCAATCTATTTAGAAAATCGTTCCATTGAGTTAAGTCTGGAGTTGATTTTTCGGGTAGATTTAATTTTTTTAATGCCACTACATCAAGACCTTCATCTAGCATTAAATTTGGCACTTCGTAAATAGTCTTAGCATCGATTGATTGTATCACTGCTTCGCGTTTTACATTACAGAAAAGTGCTAATTTTTGACGCAATTCTTCTGACAAATCATATTCGGTACGACAAACCAAAATGTCAGCTTTGATTCCGCTTTCCATTAATGTTTTTACGGAGTGTTGTGTTGGCTTGGTTTTTAATTCGCCAGCAGCAGAAAGATACGGAACTAATGTCAAATGAATTACGATTCCGTTATTTTCTCCTAATTCCCATACCAATTGACGAACAGATTCTATGTAAGGTAGGGATTCAATATCTCCAACAGTTCCACCAATTTCGGTTATTACTATGTCGAAATCGCCAGATTTACCTAGCAACTGCATGCGTTCTTTGATTTCGTTGGTAATATGAGGAACGACTTGAACGGTTTTGCCTAAAAACTCGCCACGACGTTCTTTTTCGATAACCGAAAGATAGACTCTACCTGTTGTAACATTGTTGGCTTGCGAAGTTGGAACGTTTAGAAATCTTTCGTAGTGACCTAAATCTAAATCGGTTTCTGCACCATCATCTGTCACGAAACACTCTCCATGTTCGTAGGGATTTAATGTTCCAGGATCGACATTAATATAAGGGTCGAACTTTTGAATGGTTGTTCGATAACCTCTAGCCTGAAGCAATTTTGCTAAAGAAGCTGCAATGATTCCTTTTCCTAAAGAAGAAGTCACACCACCAGTAACAAAAATGTATTTTGTTTGATTCATTGTTTTTGTTGTTGTGTTGTTGTGTTGTTGTAAAAAACGATGCAAAAATACGATTTAATTGGTGAATGTGCCAATTAGAAAATGAGAAAATAAATGTAATTCTTTAAAATAATTGAGGTATAATTAAAACGGTTCTGGATATTGTTTTTTTATATTTCGAATAAGCTGTTCTAAACCGTTCAATCGTAGTTCGTAAACCAATTGTAATTGTTCACCCAGTTTTCCTTTGGGAAGATGGTTATTTTTTAGCCAAACAAGATAATATTCGGGCAAGTCAATAAGAAAATACCCTTCGTATTTTCCGAAGGGCATTTTGGTATGTGCTAGTTTTATGAGTTCTTGTTGTTGTGAATTCAACTATTCAATTCCTATTTGGTTAATTTCATCTTGGTTAGTAAAATCTTTAGGGTCTTTACCATAATTATTTTCACCTTTATCCCCTTCAAGTACAGTGAATACAAAAATTACTAATGAAGCAACTGGTACTATTGATAAGAGTAAAAACCATCCACTTTTATTTGTATCATGCAATCTTCTAACAGCAACTGCTAAGTAAGGAACAACTAATAACAAACCTAAAATTAACATAATTCCACCTGTTATCACCATCATTATCTCTGACTCATTGACAACTGCAATTATAAATAATATATAGATGGGTAAGAAAAAAATAATATTAAACAAATAGGCATACCAATATTCTGCTCTTCTTGCTCTGCCATTAAAGTTTGCGTAATTCTGTAAATGCACTTTTTTCCACCAATCAAACATGTTATAATTTTGTTCTAATTTTTCCATTCTTTATTTATTTCCAATTAAAAGTTACTTCTTTTTCGATATCTGGATGAAGACTTAGCAAAACTGGGCAAGTCACCGCACTTCTTTCAAGAATAGTTTTGTTTTTTTCTGTAGTTTCGATTGCCATATCAAGAACAGCAATAATTTTGGCAATTTTTCTTGGTTCTGCCTGCATGATTTTGGTTATTGAAACAGTTGAATCTTTTAGATCAACTTCCAAATCTTTTGATTTTATTGCCATTATTGAAACCATACAACTTCCTAATGCTGTGGCAACTAAATCGGTCGGAGAAAAAGCTTCTCCTTTTCCATGATTGTCGGTTGGTGCATCGGTTAAAATTTCGGTTCCCGATTGTAAGTGAATACAAATGGTCCTTAAATCGCCAACATACGTTACTTTAGATGTCATTCATTTACAGGTTTAATTGTTAAATCTTCTTGGTATTCAAGGATGTAGACACCTTTATTCAAATAGCCTTCTGTCTCTTTTTTTGTATACTCAAATTTAGATTCTAACTGTTCTGTTTTGTCTTCTGCCAATGATTGTGTAATACTTTTATCTTGAGATAATCGTAACATTGTGTCAAATGTTATATCAAATCCACGTGTTGCAAATTGATTTGGAACTATCTTGTTTTTCTTTTTGTAATCAATCTCAAATAGACTTAACTCATTAGAACCACTATCTCTTGTTAATGAAGGATATAGCAATTTCAAATTTGCTATTGAATTTATTGAAATTTCATCAAAGTCCAGTGTTTCATTTGGTTCTAAAATAACCAATTGTTGTTCATAAAAACGCATTTCTTTTTGCATTAATTTTAGAACTGCTAAAATTGTTCCTGTTTTTTCGGTGTCTAAAATTATATAATTTTTGACATTAGAATCGTAAAGAGATTGAAAATTTCCAGTATCCAAAACTCCAGCTGCTGTTACTTGAGCAAATGTAGCATCAGGATAATTCTTGGTAATAAACTCTCTATTGGTCAGTCTTTTTGCATCATTAACCACAATGATATTTCCTTTCTTTGCGACAAGATAATCAAGCATGAATTTTTTAGTAAAATCTGCTGGTGGCATTGATTGATACAAATTAGCTAAAGGTTTTCCTATTTCTTTTGACAAAGGTGAAATTACAGGAACATTACCTACCATTTCGGCAACTTTTTCGGCATATTGTTGGTAAAAAGGTCCTATAATAGCATCTGCGTCATGAAGATTGTTTTCTTTAACAATTTTTTCTACCGATGAAGTTGTTTTACTTTCTTCGGAATCAAATATTTTCACATCAATGTTTAAGCCTAATGATTTTCCATATTCAATTGCCATCATAGCACCTGAATAAAAATCTAATGTCATATTTAAGAAATTATCTTTCTTTAATCTTACATTTAAATTGTTGATAGAATCATTTTCAATTTTGGTTGCATTAAACGGGAACAACAGCACTAGTTGTTTTCTTTTTTGAATATTTAACGATTTAGTTAAATCTTTAAACTTAGAATTAGTTAGAATTGTTAAAGAATTTTTTGCAGGAACTATCAGTTGAGTTCCTTCTTTTACTCCTTCTTTCAATACAGGGTTGAGTTCTATTAACTCGTCTTGTGTGATTCCTAAGGATTGAGAAAGGCTATATAATGTTTCTTTGGGTTTAACTTCATAGCGAGCATAACCGGCTTTTTTCTCAGGAATTATAGTTTCATCTTGCTTAACAGGAACAACTTTATTATCAGACTCTTTGCCAGCAACCTCTGTAGTTTTAATCACCTCATCTTTTTTTGGTGCAAGATTTTCTTTAACTTTTAGTTTAAAACCTATTGGTAATCCAGAGATTATTTCGGGATTATTTTTTTCCAATTCTGAAATTGTCATTCCATATTTTTTTGCAATACCAAACTTAGTTTCCTTTGGTTCAACTATGTGTGTAATAAAATTACCATGAACTGGTTGTTCACTAATTTGAATTGTTTTGGCAGGTTCAATAGGCTTTCCTTTTTCTGGAGTAGAAACCGTCTTGACCTCTTCTTTTTCAACTATACTGACTTTATTAGTAGGTATTTTAATAACTTGACCTATCTTTAATCCATCTGTTAAAACTGATTCGTTAAGTGATTTCAAATCTCCGAACGAAACCTTATAATCTCTAGCTATACTATATAGTGTTTCTTTTGGTTTAACTACGTGAACATTGGAATCTATCTCTGATGGTTTTGTTATTATCAATATATCATTTTCTTTGATTCCGAGTTCTGCACTAGGATTTAGTTTAAAAATTTCATCAACAGTTACTTTATACTTTTTTGATATTTGGTATATCGTTTCTCCTTTGACAACTGTGTGATTTACTCCTTTATCTTGTGCAAAAAAATGAGTTGATGTCAAAAATAAGATACAAAGAAAAATTCTATACATGGTTATAGTTTTAGTAAAAGTCAATTTATTTTTTTATTATGGTCAGCGTTTGTCCAATTTTTAATCCATTTGCCAACGCGGCTTGATTTTGTTTTATTATCTCATCAACGGTTGTGCCATATTTTTTAGACAAACTATACAAAGTTTCTTTTGGTTCAACAATATGTGTAATAGTTTGCAATTGAGATACAACTTCTTTTTCTTGAGGTTTTACTACTTCTACAACTGGTGTCTTGCTTGATCCTATTGAGCTTTCGTTTGCATCTAATTTTTTGGTACTTGGTATCTTAAGCATCATCCCTACTTGGAGTCCAGAAGTGGCAAGTTGTTCATTACTAAGTTTAATTTCATCAACTGAAACTCCATATTTTTTTGACAAACTATACAGTGTTTCTTTAGGCTCAACGGTGTGTTCTATTTGGGAATTTCTGTCGACAACAACTATTTCTTTTTCAGGTTGTTTTGTCTCAACTTTAGGAGTTGGAGCAACTTTTGCTGGTTCTTTTTTCTCAGGTGCTTTAGCAATTGGTTGTTT
>CAZLEU010000111.1:0-9420 GCA_964558625.1 uncultured Flavobacterium sp. | reverse complement strand
AAAATAGCGATGTAAAACATGGCTAAATAACAAAACCAAATGAAAAAAGAATGAAAAATATAATATCCTTTGTTTTTCATTTCAAGTACTGTCTTCATTCCCAAAATTAAACCTTCAAATTTATTTTTTAGTTTTAATATTATGTTCCACTCTGCATAGATCCATATCATTAAAAATAAAGAAGCCAATATTAACATTCCAATTGAAAATAGAATAATGGATTGAAGCGATACATTATTGTTTGATAAAAACTGATTTAAAGTTTCATATTGATAAATTAAACCAACTACAACAAATAACAAGAATATAAGAAAATCGACAATTCTTTCACTAACTATTGTACCAAAAGCTTTATCAAACGGTATGTTTTCATATTTTTTTATTAATGCTGCACGAGAGATTTCTCCTGATCTCGGAACAGTGAGATTGACAAAATATGACACCAAAACAGTCAAAAAACTATTATAAAACTTAGGGTTGTAGCCTAAGTGATTTAACGCAAATTTCCAGCGATAGGCCCTTGACCAATGCCCTATTGTTGCAATGACCAACGAAATAAGAATATAAAAGTAATCGGCCTTTTGAAAACTTATTTTTATCTTATCTATTTCCTCAGAAGTCAAGGTTGTAAATTGATAACATACAATTGCTATTCCTATTAGTAAAGGAATAATAATTGTCAACCATTTACGGAATTGATTTTTCAATAGTTATTTTATGTCAATGTATTGTCATTCTCGTTGGGGAAAACCAACCAAGGTTTGAAGGTTTTGGCTTCTTCAAAATCTAGGGTAGCATACGAGATAATAATGATAATGTCGCCTTTATGAACCTTTCTGGCTGCTGGTCCATTGAGGGTGATTTCTCCAGAATTCTTTTGCCCTTTTATAGCATATGTTTCAAAACGTTCTCCATTGTTAATATTAACAATAGAAACTTTCTCACCTTCAACTAAATTTGAAGCTTCCATCAAAGCCTCGTCAATAGTAATACTTCCGATATAATTTAAATCGGCTCCTGTAACTTTTACGCGGTGAATTTTAGATTTTACAACTTGAATTTGCATGTGGCAAAGTTAATTAATTTAATGAAATAGTATCAATCAATCTAATTTTGTTAACAAAAACGGCAATAAAAGCTCTGTATTTTTTGCTTTTAACTTTTCTAATACAGGGCAAAAGTTTTTGTTCATCAGCAATTTGAAAATATTCTAATTCAAATTCGGTGTTCTCTTTAAAAACGTTTATTACCCAATCTGTAACTTCTTTAGCAGTTTTCATGCCAAATTTATTTTTTGCTTCAAGTAATGTTTTATAAATAATACCTGCTTTCTCTTTTTCAGAACTAGTTAGTCTCTCGTTTCTTGAACTCATTGCTAGACCATTGGACTCTCTATATATAGGACAGCCAATGACTTTTACTGGCAAATTTTCTTTACTCACCATCTTTTTTACAATTTGTAATTGCTGAAAATCCTTTTCCCCAAAGTATGCATTTTGCGGTTTTATGATTTCAAAAAGTCGCTTTACGATAGTTCCAACTCCGTCAAAATGACCTGGTCGAAACTTGCCTTCCATTTGGTTTTCTAATCCATCAAAATCAAAATGTTGCGAAACGATATTTCCTTTGTAGATATCTTCAACTGATGGTGCATAAACAATAATTTTATCAGAAACTGTTTTTATTTTTTCAACATCTAAATCGAGAGTCCGAGGGTATTTTTCCAAATCCTCAGAGTTGTTAAATTGAGTAGGATTAACAAAAATACTAATAACCGTTATGGTGTTATTTTTAACAGATGTTTCAAGCAAAGACAGATGTCCTCTATGTAAGGCACCCATTGTTGGCACAAAACCAATTGAGGTGTTCTTACTTGAAATACCCTGTAAATGAATGAGTAAACTTACTTGATTATTGAAAACAAACATCTATATTTTATTAAAATAAGTTGCAAACTTAAGATTTTTAGTTACTATCTGCATAAATTTTTGTAATTTTGCTTGATTTTATTGCCAATACATTAACGCAAATTTGAATATGGAAGATAAGAGGATATTGTATGTATCATCTGAAGTGGTTCCTTACCTTTCTGAAAATGAGGTTTCTACGATGTCATATGATGTGCCTAAGATGATCAATGATCAAGGCGGACAGATAAGAATCTTCATGCCCAGATATGGGAATATTAATGAACGAAGACATCAATTGCATGAAGTTATTCGTTTATCAGGAATGAATCTGGTAGTAAACGATTTAGACATGCCATTAATCATAAAAGTAGCCTCAATTCCAAGAGAGCGAATTCAAGTCTACTTTATTGATAATGATGAGTATTTTAAAAGAAAAGCTACTTTCACTGATGAAGATGGAGTTTTATTTCCAGATAACGATGAACGTGCTATTTTTTTTGCCAAAGGTGTTGTAGAAACCGTAAAAAAGCTCAATTGGGTTCCCGATATTATTCATGTTCATGGATGGATGACATCTTTGTTACCAATGTATATGAAGTATTTTTATAAAGATGAAGCGCTTTTTGCCAATACCAAAATAGTCACTTCCGTTTATGGACAATCGTTTGATGGAAATTTAGACATGGAGTTGATGAACAAAGTAGCATTTGATGGCATTCCTGCAGAAGCAATAAAGGATTTGGAAGTGCCTAATTATGAGAATATAATAAAAGCTTCCGTTCTTCATTCGGATGCAGTTATTATTGCTTCAGAAGAGCTTTCTCCAAGTTTAACAAAATTTATAGAATCTTCAAAAAAACCTTTTTTACCTTTCGCTCCGAAAGATAAATTTGCCGAAGCTTATACTTCTTTTTATAAAAAGATGCTTCTTTAAACTAATACCTTTTTTCAAAATTACATATGAATAAATTTCCTTTTTTTAAATTCTTTTTGGTGACTCTAAGTCTTATAGTAATCATTTCATGTGATAAAGATTATAATGAAATTGGTGCTAATCTTATTGGTAGTGATAATTTTGATTTTGAAAAATATGATGGTGCAACCGTAACTTCCTACAATCAATTTGACGCTGTTGTCCAATCAAATAATCTACCTATTAATATGCTTGGTGTATATAATGATGCCGATTTTGGCACAACTACTTCTAGCTTTGTTACCCAATTGGAATTAGCTTCGGCAAACCCAACCATAAATTTGATTGATGATATCCAACGAGTTGAGCTAACTATTCCTTATTTCAGCACATTAGCTTCGACAGATTCTGAAGGAAACAGCACTTATACGCTAGATTCGATTTATAAGGAAGATAATGAAAAAATAAGTCTAAAAATATATGAGTCAAAAAAATATATAGAGACATATGATGAGTTTCTTTCATCTAAAAAATATTATTCTAACGAAGTTAGTGTTTTTGAAAGTACTATAGGAACAACGCTTTTAAATGATGCTGAATCAACATCTGAAAATACTGAGTTTAAGTTTAGCCCATCACAACAAACTGAGATAACTGTATCTGAAACAGGTACCGAAACTACAACAAAAGTTGCTCCGAGGATGAAATTACAATTAAACAAAGCCTTCTTTAAGGAAAAACTGTTTGGTGCATCAGCTTCAGGAAAATTAGCTACAAATGCTATTTTTAAAGACTATTTTAGAGGTATTTATTTTAAAGTTGATGCGGTTTCTGGTAATGCTGCAATGGCTGCGTTAAACTTCAAAAATGGTAAGATAACTATTCACTATACAGAAAAAGCGGACGCAACAAGCACAACAATTACTCATAAAACGATGGTATTGAATATGACCGGAAATACAGTGAATTTTTATCAAAATAACTATAATAACGCAAATGTTACATTACCAACTAATCAAACTCCAGCTTTGGCAACAAATAATTTGTTTTTAAAAGGTGGTGCTGGATTTCATTCCTATATCGATCTATTTGGCATTGCAGACCCTGAAACCGCTATTATTCCTAAAAACAATGCTGAAATAATACAACTAAAGGCTAAAAAATGGATAATAAACGAAGCTAACCTAATATTTACATCTGCAAGTACATCTAGTTTTGAAAATAGCCCTAATAGGATATACCTTTATGACACCAAAAACAAGAGACCTATTATTGACTATTATATAGATACTTATGCAAATTCGTCTAAACCAAAATATAATAAGTTAACTTATAGTGGTATTAAATATAAAGAAAATGGATTAACTAAATATAAAATCAGGATAACAAATTATATCAAGAACATAATTAATAAAGATTCTACAAATGTAAGACTTGGTTTAGTTGTTACTGAGGATATAAATACAGTTACAAATCTTTTTATAAAAAATAGTGGAACCGATAAATACTATAATCGTATCCCAACTTCTTCAGTAATGAATCCATTGGGAACAATCTTATGGGGAAGTGATTCAAGTGTTGAAGATTCAAAAAGAGTTAAACTCGAAATTTATTATACAAAACCTAATTAATCTGTAAAATTATGTGTGGAATTGTTGGATATATAGGATACCGTGAAGCTTACCCAATTGTAATAAAAGGTCTTAAAAGACTTGAATACAGAGGCTATGATAGTGCTGGAATTATGCTTTTTGATGGTAAAAACCTTAAGTTAGCAAAAACAAAAGGAAAGGTTTCTGACTTAGAAGAAAAAGCAAAAGAAATAGATCAAACTGGAACAATTGGTATGGGTCATACTCGTTGGGCAACACATGGTGTACCAAATGATGTCAATTCGCATCCACACGTTTCAAATTCGGGTGAATTAACCATTATTCACAATGGAATTATTGAAAATTACGCTCCATTAAAAAAAGAGTTAGAAAAAAGAGGTTACACGTTTAAGTCTGATACTGATACTGAAGTACTTATAAATTTGATTGAAGATGTTCAGAAAAAGGACAATTTGAAATTAGGAAAAGCAGTTCAAGTCGCATTAAATCAGGTTGTAGGGGCATATGCCATATGTGTTTTTGACACGAAAAAGCCTAATGAAATTGTAGTGGCAAGATTAGGAAGCCCATTAGCAATTGGGGTTGGTGAAAATGAATATTTTATTGCATCTGATGCTTCTCCATTCATAGAATATACTTCTAATGCTATATATCTTGAAGATGAGGAAATGGCAGTTGTTAGACTTAACAAACCATTAAAAATAAGAAAAATTAAAGATGACTCACTTGTAGACCCATATGTACAGGAACTTCAAATGAATTTGGAGCAAATTGAAAAAGGGGGGTATGATCACTTTATGCTAAAAGAAATTTATGAGCAACCATCTGTTATAAAAGATACCTACAGAGGTCGATTACTTTCTAATAAAGGTATAGTACAAATGGCAGGTGTTGAAGATAATATTGAAAAATTTTTAAATGCCGACAGAATACTTATCATTGCATGTGGGACTTCATGGCATGCTGGTTTGGTTGCAGAGTATATAATAGAAGAATTTGCTAGAATCCCCGTTGAAGTTGAATATGCTTCAGAATTTAGATATAGAAACCCAATAATAACTAGTAAAGATGTTGTTATTGCTATATCGCAATCTGGAGAAACAGCCGATACACTAGCGGCTATAAAACTTGCAAAAGAAAAAGGGGCATTTGTTTTTGGCGTATGTAACGTTGTTGGTTCTTCAATCTCTCGTGAAACTCATGCAGGTGCATATACTCATGCAGGACCAGAAATTGGTGTTGCTTCTACAAAAGCATTTACAACGCAAATCACAGTTCTAACCATGATTGCTTTACGATTAGCAAAAGCTAAAGGAACGCTCTCTAATTCTGATTTTCATAGGTATTTACAAGAATTAGAAGCTATTCCCGAAAAAGTAGAGGAAACCCTTTTAACCAACAGTGTAGCATTAGAAATTGCAAAAGTTTTCAAAGATGTTCCAAATGCATTATATCTAGGTAGAGGCTATAATTTTCCAGTGGCTCTAGAAGGCGCATTAAAACTAAAAGAGATTTCTTATATTCATGCGGAAGGATATCCAGCTGCAGAAATGAAACATGGTCCAATAGCATTAATTGATGAGCAGATGCCCGTTTTTGTTGTGGCACCTAAACATGGACATTATGACAAAGTAGTAAGTAATATTCAAGAAATAAAATCAAGAAGTGGAAAAATAATCGCGATTGTTACCAAAGGTGATACCGAAGTTAAGTTATTGGCAGATTATACAATAGAAATCCCCGATACTGCCGAAGCATTAACGCCATTATTAACAACTATTCCTTTACAACTTTTATCCTATCATATTGCTGTATTAAGAGGATGTAATGTTGACCAACCAAGAAATTTGGCGAAGTCTGTTACAGTAGAGTAAAAAAAACATCATTTATGAAAAAGCGACCTAAAATTTATAGGTCGTTTTTTTTATGAATAAACGAAATCGATATAGTCAATTTTTTGAAGATAATATAAGTTTTTTTAATTTTAATAGGCACGCATAATATTTATCTTAAACAAATTTGAAAAAAAATAACATTAATGCAAAACCAATAAAAATTACAAATAAATACAAAACTTTCAATTAAACTAATAAATATTAAATTTATTGTTGCTTTTTTTATTAATATCAAAAATATTTGTAATTTGGCAAAATAAACTAACAAACCCTTTACTAATGAATTTAAAATTATTTACCCTATTATTCTTGTTTTGCGGAGTAACTTACGCTCAAGAAGATCCAAAAAAAACGGAAACAGAACAGCCGAAGGAACTTGATGAAATAGTAATTTCTGCATCAAGAACTCCAGAAAGAGTAAAAGAATCACCTGTTACAATTGAAAGAATGTCTATTAGAGACATCAAAAAAACGGCTTCTCCAAGCTTTTATGACGGTTTAGAAAACCTAAAAGAAGTTCACATGAACACAAGTAGTTTGTCGTTTAAATCTATAAACACTCGTGGTTTTGCAACAGTAGCTAATACAAGATTCATGCAATTAGTTGATGGTATGGATAATTCCTCACCATTACTAAACTTCGTTTTAGGAAACTTAATTGGTATTTCTGAAATTGATGTTCAAAATGTTGAATTATTGCCTGGAGCTTCATCTGCGCTATATGGTGCAAATGCATTTAATGGAATTTTATTTATGAATAGTAAAAGTCCTTTTACCAGCCAAGGAATTACAGCTTATGCAAAGTATGGCAATACAAGTCAAAAAGCTGCTGGAACAAATGACTTTTATGATTATGGAGTACGAGTTGCACATGCTTTTTCACCAAAATTTGCAGCTAAAGCAAACTTTACTTTTATGAAAGGTACCGATTGGTATGCTACAAACTACAATGATAAAACTGTAGCTGGTAGAACAAGAGATCACTATGGTTATAATGGAATTAATGTATATGGTGATGAAGCTGCAACAGTAATTCCTGCTAATCTATTGCCTAATGATGCGGTATCAAGAACAGGTTATAATGAAACCGATTTGACAGATAATAAAGTGAAAAATGCAAAAGTTGACTTTTCATTACACTATAAACCATGGGCTGGGGATACTGAGCTAATTTGGCAAAGTAAATTTGGAACAGGAAACACAGTTTACCAAGGAGCCAATCGTTATTACTTAAATAACTTTACAATGCAACAACACAAGTTGGAGCTTAAAGGTAAAAATTTCTTTGTTAGAGGCTATACAACAACAGAAGATGGTGGTCGTTCATACGATATGACTTTTACAGCATTAAACATTAATAGACAAGCAAAATCCGATGCAAATTGGTTTAAAGATTATGCAACCGCATTTACTTTAGCCTCAGTTGGTGGTATATCATCCTCAGAAGATGCTCACAAAATCGCAAGAAATTTTGCTGACTATAATATTGTTCCTGCTGGTGCGGCTTTTCCAGCCCCAAACGGACTACCAAGATTTGTACCAGGTTCTCCAGAATTTAAAGCAGCATTTAATAAAGTTATTGCAGATCCAGACGTATTAACAGGGTCAAGACTTCAAGATAATTCAAGAATTTGGCACTCTGATGCTAACTATAACTTTAAAGAATTAGTGAAATTTGCTGAAATCCAAGTTGGAGGATCATATAGATTATATGAATTAAATTCTGGCGGAAGAATATATACAGATGCAAATAGCCAAATTAATTATACCGATTATGGTGCATATTCACAAATTCAGAAAAAATTAATGGATGATCGTTTAAAGTTAACAGGTTCTGTTCGTTACGACAAATCGAAAAACTTTGATGGTAGCTTCTCTCCAAGAGTTTCTGCTGTATACTCAGCTGGTTCTAATAAAGATCATAATTTTAGAGCTTCATTTCAAACAGGTTTCCGTAATCCAACAACTCAAGATCAATATATAGGTTTCAATGTTGGAAATGCTGTACTTATTGGTTCTGCTCCAGATAATTTAAACAGATTTTCAGAAGTTAGAGATGTTGTTGCAAGTTCTGATTTAAATGGAAATGGTGTTCCAGACAGTTACGATTTTGCTGGAGGTACTTCGGTTACTATGAATGGTCAAAATGCTTATTTTAACTCTTATACAGCTGCATCAGTTGCTGAGTTCTCTGCTTTTTTATCTGCTAATCCTGGCAACACTCCGGGTGCTGCAGAATACCTAAGAAAAACTAATGTAAGTTATGTAAAACCAGAAACTGTAAAAGCATTTGAATTAGGATATAGAGGGACTTTAAAAGACTTTAATTTTGACATTAATGGTTACTATAATATATACAATGATTTTATTGGTAATTTAACCGTTTTAGCTCCATTATATGGTACTGCAAGTAGCTCTTTCGACTTTGCTCAACCTACAAGTCCTGCAGTGCAATCAATACATGCTTTAGGTAATAATAATTACAGAGCTTACCAACTTTATACAAATACAGATATTGAAATCAAATCATTAGGCTTCGGTTTTGGAGTTTCAAAAAAAGTATATAAAGATTTTGAGTTAAGTGCTAACTATAACTATGCAGAATTTTCATTTGATCAAGAAAAAGACCCAAGTTTTGAAGCAGGCTTCAATACACCTAAACAAAGAGTTAAAGGTTCTATTAGTAATGATAAATTATTCCCAAACTTTGGTTTTAATGTTAGTGCAAGATGGAATAGTGAATACAAATGGGAATCTACAATGGTTGATGGTATGATTGATGCCGCTACGGTAATTGATGCTCAAGTTAGTTATACTATTACTAAACTGAAATCAACTCTCAAAATTGGTGCAGCAAATCTTGGTGGCAAAGAATATACACAAGTATTAGGTGCTGGAGCTATTGGTCAGCAATATTTTGCTTCATGGACAATTAATCCTTAATTAATCAAAAAAATAATATTTTATAAATATGATAAAAAATTTCAAATGGCTATTTTTGGTTGCAGCAACCTTTGTAGCATGTGAGAGTGATGATGAAACAACAACTGTTGTTGAGGAGCCTCTAACGTCTGGTAGTGCAAATTTTT